>JANWUU010000086.1 GCA_025057735.1 Burkholderiaceae bacterium | reverse complement strand
CCGATGCCCTCCGGCACCGTATCCAGCGACGGTCGCTCCAGCCAAGCGCCCAGGACGGCCAGGTAAAAAAGGTGGAACGCCAGCAGGGCGCCGAAGCCGATCAGCGCGAACCACAGGCCGGCGCGGTCGCCGAAGAAGTAGGCGACGATCAGGGCAGCGATGCCGAGCAGGGCGAGGCGCAGCAGCGCTGGGGCGACGATCCTCAGGCGCTCGCGTAACCGCTCGCCCATACGGGCCCGTGTCGCCCCGCTCAGCCGGTCGGGCCTGCGGCGAGGCGGTAGCCGAGTCCGCGCACGGTCTGGATCAGGTGCTGCCCGCCGGCGGCCGCCAGCGCCTTGCGCAGCCGCAACACGTGAACGTCGACCGTACGCTCGTCGATGAACACGTGATCGCCCCACACGCCGTCCAACAGCTGGCTGCGCGAGAACACGCGCTCGGCATGCGAGGCGAGGAACTTCAGCAGCTTGAACTCAGCCATGCCCATTTTGACGGGCCGGTCCTCGAAGCGCACCTCGTGCCGCGCCGGATCGATCAGCAGCGCGCCATAGCGGATCGGTTCGCCGCTTTTCTCCGGCGCGCGGCGCCGGAACACGGCGCGAATGCGCGCCACCAGCTCGCGCGGCGAAAACGGCTTGACCACGTAATCGTCGGCGCCGGCATCCAGGCCGGTCACGCGGTCGCTTTCCGCCCCCTTGGCGGTCAGCATGATCACGGGCAGATGCCGCGTGCGCTCGCTGCCGCGCAGCTCGCGCAACAGCTCCACCCCGCTGCGATCCGGCAGCATCCAGTCCAGCAGGACCAGATCGGGCAGCGCCTCGCGGATCGACTGCTGCGCGCCGCGCGCCGAGTCGGCCGCGCGCACGGCGAATCCGTTCGTCGCGCAGGCGAAACGCACCAGCTCCTGGATGGCCGGCTCGTCCTCGACGACCAGAATCGTAGCGCCCATCACCTCGACTGCTCGACCGTGCGCGCGACGTCCTCCGGCGACATGTGTTTCACGTCGGCGCCGTGCGCGATAAAGATCACGTGCTCGGCAATGTTCTTCGCGTGGTCGCCGATGCGCTCGATCGCCTTCGCCGCCCAGGCGGTGTCGATCGACGCCGAAATCGAACGCGGATCCTCCATCATGAACGTCACCAGTTGCCGCAAAATGGCGCGGAAGCGCTCGTCCACGCCGGCATCGTCGCGGATGATGGCGGCCGCCTCCTGCGTATCCAAGCGCGCGAAGGCGTCCAGCGAGCGGCGCAGCATCGCGTGCGCGATATCGCCGGAGGCGCGGATGTCCGGAATCCGGTTGACCCGCGCCGGCGAGTTTTTCTCGCGGATCCACTTGGCCGCGCGCGCGATCTTGGTCGCCTCGTCGCCGATGCGTTCCAGGTCGGTGATGGCCTTCGCCACCCCCATGATCATGCGCAGATCCACTGCGGTCGGCTGGCGGCGCGCGATCACATGGTTGACCAGCCGGTCCAGATCGACCTCCAGCTCGTTGACGCGCCGGTCGGCTTGGATGACCGAGTCGGCCAGCGTCGCGTCGGCGTTTTCGAACGCGTCCAGCGCCGATTTGATCTGCGACTCGACGATGCCGCCCATCTGCAGCACGCGCGAGCGCATCGCTTCCAGTTCTTGGTCGTACTGTTTGGAGAAGTGTTCGCCGCCGGTCATCAACGTTCTCCGTCACGTCAGCCGAAGCGGCCGGTGATGTAGTCCTCGGTCTGCTTTTTCTTCGGGCGGATGAAAATCTGGTCGGTGTCGCCGAACTCGACCAGCTCGCCCAGGTACATGAACGCCGTGAAATCGGAGCAGCGTGCCGCCTGCTGCATGTTGTGCGTGACGATCAGGATGGTCACGCGCGATTTCAGGTCGTGGATCAACTCCTCGATCGAGGCGGTCGCGATCGGATCGAGCGCCGAGGTCGGCTCGTCGAACAGGATCAGCTCCGGATCCGAGGCGAGCGCACGCGCGATACACAGCCGCTGCTGCTGGCCGCCGGAGAGGTTGAATGCGAGGTCGTTCAGGCGGTCTTTCACCTCGTCCCACAGCGCCGCGCCACGCAGCGCCTCCTCGACCTTTTCTTCGATCAGGCGCTTGTTCTTGACGCCGCGCACGCGCAAGCCATAGGCGACGTTTTCGAAGATCGACTTCGGAAACGGGTTCGGCTTCTGGAACACCATGCTGATGCGCATGCGCACCTCGATCGGGTCGACCTTGCTGCTCAGCAGGTTGGTGTTGTCCGGGTGCAGGATGATCTCGCCCTCGTAGCGGTTGCCCGGATACAGGTCGTGCATGCGGTTGAAGCAGCGCAGGAAGGTCGACTTGCCGCAGCCGGAGGGCCCAATGAGCGCCGTCACCTTGCGGTCGTACACCGGCATGTCGATCGACTTCAACGCATGGAAGCCGCCGTAATAAAAGTTCAGGTTCTTGCTATGCGCCTTCACCGGCAGCGCAGCCTGCGCCGCCGTGGCTTCCTGAGGCAGGGTATCGGCTTTCATGCGGTCACCACTTGATCTTCTTGCGGATGCTGTAGCGCAGGTAGATCGCCAATCCGTTCATCAGCAGCGTCATCACGATCAGCACCACCCCGGCGGCCGCCGCGTTGGCGAGAAACGCCTTCTCCGGACGCGATACCCAGTTGAACATCTGGATCGGCAACACGGTGAACGGCTGCAACAGCCATTCGAAGGTCAGCAGCGAACGCACGGGCGCCTCGGCGTCGAACGGCAGAAACGCGATGAAAGTCAGCGCCCCGATCGTGATCACCGGCGCGGTCTCTCCGATCGCGCGCGCCAGGCCGATGATCACCCCCGTCAGGATGCCGCCGCGCGCGTAAGGAAGCAGGTGGTCTGAAACCAGTTGCCAGCGGGTGGCCCCCACGGCATACGCGGCCTCGCGGATGCTCTGCGGAATCGACCGCAGCGCCTCGCGCGTGGACACGATCACGATCGGCAGAATCAGCAGGGCCAGCGTGAGGCCGGCCGACAGCACGCTTTGGCCGAAGCCGAACTGGTAGACGAACAGCCCCAGCGCAAGCAGACCGTAGACGATCGAGGGCACGCCCGCCAGATTGGTAACGTTGATCTCGATCAGATCGGTGATCCAGTTCTTGCGCGCGTATTCCTCGAGGTAAATCGCTGCCGCCACCCCGAGCGGCACTGCCGAGACCATCGTCACCAGCATCACCAGCGCCGTGCCGACCCACGCCGAGAGAATGCCGGCCTGCTCGGCGCGGCGCGACGGGAACGACAGGAAGAAATCGGGGCGCAGCCGGCCGTAGCCGTCGATCAGCAGGTCGATGAAGGCGGCCATCAGCATCAGCACGCCGATCATCATGAACACCAACCCGACGATGGCGAAAATGTGGTCGTTGAGCTTGTGGCGCGCGATCAGCGCGCGCATTTCCTCGAGCCGTGCGTCCATGTCAGTACGCCTCGCGGAAGCGCCGGCGCAGCAGGTGGCCGATCACGTTGAAGCCCAGGGTCATCACCACCAGCGTCAACCCGGCGGCGAAGATGCTCTGATAGCCGATCGAGCCGTGCGGCAGGTCACCGAGCGCCACCTGTACGATGTAGGCGGTGATCGTCGCCCCTTGCTCGGTGGGGTTGAACGTGAAGTTCGGCTGCAGGCCGGCGGCGATTGCCACCACCATCGTCTCGCCGATCGCACGCGAGATGGCCAGGATGTAGGCGGCGATGATCCCAGAAAGCGCCGCCGGCGTGACTACGCGGACGGCGGTCTGGAAGCGCGTGGCGCCCATCGCGTAGGAACCCTCGCGCATGCTCATCGGCACCGCCCGCATCGCATCCTCCGCCACCGAGCTGATATACGGCAGGATGAAGATGCCGATGACGATCCCGGCCGACAGCATGTTGAAGCCGGGCAACTCCGGAATCAGCTTCTGCAGCAGCGGGGTCACGAACAGAAGCGCGAAGTACCCGAACACCACCGTCGGCACGGCCTCCAGCATCTCGAGGAACGGTTTGACCGTCTCGCGTACCCAATGTGGCGCGAACTCCGACAGATAAATCGCCACCACCGTGCCCATCGGGATGGCGATCAGCAGCGCCACCCCCGCCACGGTCAGCGTGGCCGACACCAGCGGCAGGATGCCGTAGCGCGCGTCGGCGAACAGAGGCGTCCACATCGTGTCGGTCAGGAAGTCCTTCAGCGACACGTGGTCGAAGAACCCGATCGATTCGTAGACGAGGATGTAGACGATGGCCAGCGTGGTGGCGACGGCCGAAAAGGCCGCCAAGAACAACACCAGCTCGATGATGCGCTCCTTGACGTTGCGCGTCGCCTTGTGGTGCAGGCGCGTGACGTCGAAGTCGACGGGCATCGAAACGGTGGTTGCGGGTGTGGAAGCCGGTGCCATTTTAATTTCTTCCGCGCCAGCACCGTCGCGGGCAGCGGCGCCTCATGGGATCGCGCGTGCGAGTGCGCGAAAGCGCGCGGAGGGGTCGCCCTCCGCGCGCAGCGGACAGCAGCGTTACAGTTTGGCCTCGATCTTCATCAACTCTTCGATCGTCAGCCCCACCTTGTTCTCGCCGCCGAACTTGGTGCCCACGCGCATCTTCGACAGCGTCTCCAGGTTGTACTGATAGGCTTTGGCCGGCAGCGGAACGTATTTCACTTCCTTGACCAGCCGCTCGGCGTTGCGGTTGTAGTACTCGACGAACTCGCGCACCTCCGGCTTGGCCACCGACTTCTCGTTCACGTAGATGAAGATCGGGCGCGACAGCGGCTGGTACGTGCCGTTGATCACGGTCTCCAGCGAGGGCGCCACCGGTTTGCCGCCCTTCCAGGAAATGGCGAGCGCTTTCAGCTTGTCCTTGTTCTCGGCGTAGTAGGCGTAGCCGAAGAAGCCGAGCGCATTGACATCGCGGCTCACCCCCTGCACGAGCACGTTGTCGTCCTCGCTGGCGGTGTAATCGCCGCGGCTCGCCTTCGCCTTGCCGGTAACCGCCTCCGTGAAGTAATCGAACGTGCCCGAGTCGGCGCCGGCGCCGAACAGCTTCAGCGGCGCATTCGGGAACGACGCGTTGACCTGATTCCAGTTGGTGATCTTGCCCTGCGCGGCCGGCTCCCACATCTTCTTCAGGTCCTCGACCGAGATGCTGGTGAGCGGATTCTTCGGGTTGACCACCACCGTCAGCGCGTCATAGGCGACCGGCATCTCCAGATAGCGGATGCCGTTCTTGGCGCACTCTTCCATCTCGCTCTTCAGGATCGGCCGCGAGGCGTTCGAGATGTCCGTCTCGCCGCGGCAGAACTTCTTGAAGCCGCCGCCGGTACCGGAGATGCCGACCGTGACCTTGACGGCGCCTTTCTTGGCTTTCTGGAAATCCTCGGCCACCGCCTCCGTGACCGGGAAGACGGTACTCGAGCCGTCGATCTTGACGACCTGCGCCGCCGCCGGAGCGGCGACGGAAACGCTGGCCGCGGCGGCGACCGCGGCGGCGATAGGCGCGAAACGCGCGGCGACTTTCATGCGACGTCCTCCGTTTGACGTGTCGTTTGAGACGCCGGGAGTGTAGGAAGGGCATGTGACAGATCCGTGACCGGCCGCCGGCGGGCGTCACGCAACGGTCATCTTGGGCGCCGATCATCCGTCGCGATGAAAAGCCCATACAACGTTCTCTTTCTGTGCACCGGCAACTCGGCGCGTTCGATCATGGCCGAGGTCCTCCTCAACGCAATGGCCCCGGATCGCTTTCGAGCGTTCAGCGCGGGCAGCCATCCGAAGGGGGAGGTGCATCCGGTGGCGCTCAAGCTCATCGCTCGAAACCGGCTGCCGACCGACGGTCTGCGCAGCAAGAGCTGGGACGAATTCGCGCGCCCGGACTCGCCGCCGCTGCACTTCGTGTTCACCGTGTGCGACAACGCGGCGGGCGAGGTCTGTCCGACCTGGCCGGGGCAGCCGCTGACGGCGCACTGGGGCATCCCCGACCCCGCGGCGGCCACGGGCGCGCCCGAGCAGATCGAGCGCGCCTTCGCCACCGCCTTCGAGCAGCTACAGCGGCGCATCTCGCTGTTTACCAGTCTGCGGCTGGAATCGCTCGACCGGCTAGCGTTGCAGCGCGAACTGGATGCGATCGGCCGCACGGCCGACCGCAACCCGTGAGCCGGTCCGCCCCGGTCTGCCCCCGGCACTGGCCGTGAGCAGCCCCGCCGGGGAAAGCCTGCGGGCCTCCGCGGGCGAATCTGCGCTACACGGCTTCGAACGGTATCTGACCGTCTGGGTGGCGCTCGCCATCGTCGTCGGCATCGCCATCGGCCGCTGGTTTCCCGCGCCGGTGCAGGCCCTCGGGCGGCTGGACATCGCGCACGTCAACCTGCCGGTCGGCATCCTCATCTGGGCCATGGTGGTCCCGATGCTGATGCGCATCGACTTTGCCGCCCTCGGCCAGGTGCGCCGGCATCTGCGCGGCATCGCCGTCACGCTGTTCGTGAACTGGGCTGTCAAGCCGTTTTCCATGGCGCTGCTCGCCTGGCTGTTCGTGCGTCAGGCGTTCGCGCCGTACCTGCCGCCCGAGCAACTGGATGGCTACGTGGCGGGCCTGATCCTGCTGGCGGCGGCACCCTGCACGGCGATGGTGTTCGTGTGGAGCCGGCTGACCCGCGGCGACCCTTATTTCACGCTCACGCAGGTCGCCCTGAACGACGTCATCATGGTGATCGCCTTTACACCGATCGTCGGCCTGCTGCTCGGCATGTCGGCTATCGCCGTGCCGTGGGACACGCTGCTGCTGTCGGTCGTGATGTACGTCGTGGTGCCGGCGGCGATCGCCCAGGCGGTGCGTGCGCGTGTGCTGGCGCACGGCGGTCAGGCCGCCGTCGACGCGCTGCTCGCCCGGCTTGGCCCCGCCTCCAGCGCCGCCCTGCTCGCCACCATCGTGCTGCTGTTCGCCTTCCAGGGCGAGCAGATCCTGGCGCAACCGCTCACGATCGCCCTGCTGGCGGTGCCGATCGCGATCCAAGTGTTCCTCAACTCGGCACTGGCGTACTGGCTGAATCGCCGCCTCGGCGAGGCGCACGCGGTCGCCTGCCCCTCGGCCCTGATCGGAGCATCGAATTTCTTCGAGCTGGCGGTGGCCGCGGCCATCAGTCTGTTCGGCTTCGAATCGGGCGCCGCGCTCGCCACCGTGGTCGGCGTACTGATCGAGGTGCCGCTGATGCTGGCCGTGGTGCGCGTGGTCAACGCCACGCGGGGCTGGTACGAGCGCGGCGCCGGACGCTGAGCTTCCGCATCGGGAGGATTGCCCGCCCGGGCGGAAATGCGCTGCAATCCGCGGCACGGGGAGGCTCGACGAAATGCGGACACCGCAGAAAGGCGCCCCATGCAACCGCTCGCCCTGATCTTCGACGTCGATGGCACGCTGGCCGACACCGAGGAGGCGCACCGGCTGGCCTTCAACCGCGCTTTCGATCAATACGACCTCGACTGGCGCTGGAGCCGCGCGCGCTATGCGGAGCTGCTCGGCGTCTCCGGCGGCCGCGAGCGCATCCGCCGGCATCTGGACTCTCTGGCGCTGCCGCCCGAGGAGCGTGCGGCGCTGGAAGCGCGCATCGACGACATCCATCGCGCCAAGGTGGAGGCGTACCGCGAATTGCTCGAGGGCGGCCATGTGCCGCTGCGGCCCGGCATGCGCCGGCTGATTGAGGAGGCACTCGCCAGCGGCGTGCAGCTCGCCGTCGCCACCACGGGCACGGCCGCCGGGGTCGAGACGCTGCTGGCACGCGCCCTCGGCGCCGGGACCGTGCAGCGCTTCGCGGTCATCGCCGCCGGTGACGTGGTGACGCGGCGCAAGCCGGCGCCGGACATCTACCGGTACGTGCTGCAGCGCCTGCAGGTCGACCCGCGCGCCTGCGTCGCCTTCGAGGATTCGGCCAACGGGGTCGCCGCCGCGCGCGGCGCCGGCATATTCGTGGTCGCCACGCCGAGCTTCTGGACGCTCGATCAGGATTTCTCCGAGGCCGATCTGTTCCTGCCCTCGCTCGGCGACCCCGACCAGCCGCTGCCCGCGGCGATCGCGGCGCGCCGCACGGGCGGCGCGCCGTACGTCGACCTCGCGCTGCTGCGCCGCTTGCTGGCGGCGCGCGACGCCGGGAACCCCGACGCGCCGGCGCCGCTCAAAGCGGACGCATTCCGCTGATCGTCCCGGGCCAGCCGCTGCCGGCGATGATCCGCTGGGCCGGCCCGGGTGCTTGGTTGCGTATCCAAAGGGGGTATCGATATGACCATCAAGCACTGGCAGGACCCGGTCAACCTGGTGCTGGGCGTCTGGATGATCGTCTCGCCCTGGCTGCTGTCGTACGCCGGCGAGGCGGTGCCGACATGGAACGCGGCCGTCCTCGGCATCCTGATCGGCGCTGCCGCGATCTGGGCCATGTTCCGCGTCTTTGCGTGGCAGCAGTGGGCCAATGTCGTCTTCGGCCTGTGGCTGATCGCGTCGCCCTGGATCCTGGGGTTCGCGGGCGTCACCGCGGCGCTTTATAACGCGGTGATCGTCGGCCTGATCGTGGCGGTGCTGGCGCTGTGGGCGCTGGGTACCGACCGCGACATCGGCGGCTGGTGGAAGCCAGCGCACTGAGCGCGGCAGCGTAAGCGCGCCGCGTCAGACGGGCGCCTGTACCGCCTCCGCGAGGCGCTGCGCGAGCCGCTCGGCCTGCGCAGCGTCCTCTGCCTCCACCATGAGCCGCAGCAGGGGCTCGGTACCGGAGGCGCGGATCAGCACCCGCCCGCGCCCTTGCAGCTCACGTTCCACGGCCTCGCGGGCGCGCGCGAGCGGCTCGTGGCCCGCCCAGTCGAATCCGGGTGCGAGCCGCACATTGACGAGGCTCTGCGGCAGCAGGGGCAGGTCTGCCGTCAGCTCGTGCAGGCGCTTGCCGGCGCGCCGCATCGCCGCCAGCACTTGCAGCGCGCTGACGATGCCGTCACCCGTCGTGTGCCGATCCAGACACAGCAGGTGGCCGGACCCCTCGCCTCCCCACAGCCAGCCTTTCTGCTCCAGCAGTTCCAGCACGTAGCGGTCGCCGACCTTGGCGCGCGCAAACGGCACGCCCATCTCGCCGAAGCGCCGTTCCAGCGCGTAGTTCGTCATCAGCGTGCCGACCGCGCCCATGCCGCCGTTGGCGCGGCCGGTCGCCAGCCGGTCGCGCACGATCACGTACAGGAGCTGATCGCCGTTGTAAACCGTGCCGGTGTCGTCGGCCATCACGACGCGGTCGGCATCGCCGTCCAGCGCGATGCCGAGGTCGGCGCCATGCGCGCGTACGCGCTCGGCGAGGCCGTCGGCATGCACCGCACCG
>JANWUU010000073.1 GCA_025057735.1 Burkholderiaceae bacterium | reverse complement strand
GTGCTGATCCTCGCCTGCGGCACCAGCCATTACGCCGGCTGCGTGGCGCGCTACTGGATCGAGGCCATCGCGCGCGTGCCGACCACGGTGGAGATCGCCAGCGAATACCGCTACCGCGCCTCGGTGCCGGATCCAGACACGCTGGTGGTGGTCGTCTCCCAGTCCGGCGAGACCGCCGACACGCTGGCGGCGCTGAAGCACGCCAAGGCCCAGGGCATGCATCTGACGCTGGCGGTGTGCAACGTCGCCACCAGCGCCATGGTGCGCGAGACGCAGATGCAGTTCATCACCCGCGCCGGCGCTGAAATCGGGGTGGCGTCGACCAAGGCGTTCACCACCCAGCTGGTGGCGCTGTACCTGCTCGCCCAGAGCCTGGCCAAGGTCAAGGGGCGGCTGACACCCGAGCGCGAGCACGCTGCGATCCGGTCCCTGCGGCACCTGCCGGCGGCGGTGCAGAGCGTGCTGGCGCTGGAGCCGGCGATCATCGCTTGGAGCGAGACCTTCGCGCGCAAGGAGCATGCGCTCTTCCTCGGCCGCGGCCTGCATTACCCGATCGCGCTGGAGGGGGCGCTGAAGCTCAAGGAGATCAGCTACATCCACGCCGAGGCCTATCCGGCCGGCGAGCTCAAGCACGGGCCGCTTGCGCTCGTCACCGAGGCGATGCCGGTGGTGACGGTGGCGCCCAACGATGCCTTGCTGGAAAAACTGAAGAGCAACCTGCAGGAGGTACGCGCGCGTGGCGGCCAGCTGTACGTGTTCGCCGACGCCGACACGCGCATCGAATCGAGCGCCGGGGTGCATGTCATCCGCCTGCCCGAGCATTACGGCGATCTGTCGCCGATCCTGCATGTGGTGCCGCTGCAGCTGCTCGCGTATCACACGGCGGTGGCGCGTGGCACCGACGTGGACAAGCCGCGCAACCTCGCGAAGAGCGTGACGGTGGAGTGAAGGTGCGAGCGGCTTCAGTCGCAGGCTAACCTGGCGCCGCGAGGTCAAGGCCGCGCCAGCGGCCGGGCGAAACCGCAGGCCTCAGGATGTGGCGCGCGGCGCTGGTCGGTGGCGGGAGGGGCCGCGCGCGAGGGCAGGCAGCCGCGTATTCTTGGCGGGGCGTGGCGCGCGCGGGAGAGCTGCGATGTGTGGACGCTACGACCTGTCGGACAACCCGGCCGCGATCCGGGCCAGGTTCGCGGTGCCCGAGGTGCCGCCGTTTGCGCCGAATGCCGACGTCCGGCCGACGCAGCTCGCACCGATCGTGCGCATGGACCGCGCCGGCAGCGGGCGCGAGTGCGTGCTCGCGCGCTGGGGGCTGGTGCCCTCGTGGGCCAAGGACCTCTCCTTCGGCGCGCACTGCATCAACGCGCGCGCCGAAACGGTGGCGCGCACGCCGGCCTTCCGCGCCGCCTACCGGGCGCGCCGCTGCCTGGTACCCGTGAACGCCTTCTATGAATGGAGCGGCCCCAAGGGGCACCGCACCAAATGGCGCATCACGGTGAAGGACGAACCGCTGTTTGCGCTGGCGGGTCTGTGGGAATCCTGGCGCGACCCGCAGCGTGCGCAGCCCGTGCAGACGTTCACGATCGTGACTACGCGCGCCAACGAGGTGCTGGCGCACCTGCACGACCGCATGCCGGTGATCGTCGCGCCGGAGCATTACGCGCGCTGGCTGGAGGCCAGCGCGGATGCCACCGATCTCCTCGCGCCGCTGGCCGGCGAGCGCATCCGCTTCACGCCCGGCTGACGCGGGCGCGCACGGCGCAGCCTCAGTGCCAGAGGCCGCGGCGCTCGACCTCGCGGATGCGGCGCTCCAGATCGAAGACGTCGGTGGCCTCCGACAGATAGCGCTCCACCGCCGTCATCCGCGCCATTTGCCAGCGGTCCTTCATCCAGCTGGCCAGTTTCGGGAACATGCGCCGCAGCGCCTCGGCGCGGCGCTCGGCGAGCGCCTGCCGTTCAGCGGGGCCAAGGCGTTCCGCCCCACGTCGCTCCCTCGGCGCCGCGTGGATCAGCCCGTCGCCTTCGTACAGCCAGGTTCCGGTCGTCATCGCATAGCTCCTGAATTCTCGATACCGGAATTGTGCACTGCGACAGCAAGAATTTCCACCCGGATGACAGCGTGGAAATGCGTTTAATCAGACAATTAGAGCACATCATCGACCGTCGTTTGCGCTGCGGTTTGTGCAATGCAACCGGCCGAGTCCGGCCGCAGCCAGCGGCGCCCCACGCCAACGCGAAGTT
>JANWUU010000042.1 GCA_025057735.1 Burkholderiaceae bacterium | reverse complement strand
GCCGGCCTACGAGGAGGACCACGTGCGGGCGCTGCGCGTCAACGGCGCAACGCTGCGGCTGGTCAAGCGCTGTGCGCGCTGCACCGTGCCCGGCGTGGACCCGGCTACCGGCACGTACTCGGATCTCGTGCCCGATGCGCTCGCCGCCTACCGGCGCTTCGATGATGGCGTGATGTTCGGGATGAATGCCATCGTCGCGCAGGGCGAGGGCTGCGAGCTGCGCGTCGGCGACGCGGTCGAGGTGGAGCTTGCGCTGTGAGGCGGGCGCGGCCGACGCGACGCGCGTTCCTGCTCGGCAGCGCCGCTGCGGTCCTGGCCGCAGCGGCGCGCGCGCAGGACATCGAGATCATCGCCCTGCGGCATCGCCCGGCCGAGCAGGTCCTGCCGCTGCTGCGGCCGTTTCTCGAACCAAGCGGGGCCGTCAGCGGCCAGGGCTTTCAGCTCTTCCTGCGCACGTCGCCTGAGAACGCGCGGCAGCTCAAGGAACTGCTGGTCGCGATCGACCGCCCACCGCGCGAACTGTTGATCACGGTGCGGCAGGAGCGCGCCGACGACCGCGAAGAACGCCGCCTCAGCGCCGACGGTCGCGTGATCGTCGGCACCCGGCGCGTGGAAGGCAACGTGACGGTGGAGGCAGACAACGCGCGCACCGTCGGCACCGGCCGCGGCGAGCAGCGCATCCGCGTCGTCGAAGGCGCGCGTGCGTACATTGCGCTCGGAATCGCGGTACCGCTCACTTTCCGCCGTTACCTGGTGACGCCGCAGGGGTTGACCGCGGTGGATGGCACGGTCTACTACGAAGCGGTGACCGGCTTTCACGTCACGCCGCGCATCGCCGGCGACATGGTGACGCTGGAGCTCGCGCCGGTGCAGACGGAGCTTGCCGCGGGCGCGGTCGAAAGTACGCGCCTGCAGACTTCCGTGCAGGGCCGGCTGGGCGAGTGGATCGCCGTCGGCGACGCCGAGGCGCGCAGCGAGACGCGCGCCTCCGGGCTGCTGTCGGAGCGGGCGCGCGCGCAGGCGACGCAGCGCAGCGTCTGGCTAAAAGTCGAAGAAGTGCCGCTTGCGCGCTAGCGGGTTGCGGGCTCGCGCGGCGGCGCGGCGCCGTAGGTCGCGCGCCGCCACAACGCCTCGATCGGACCCTGACCGAAGCGCGCGATCCATGCGCGGCTAGCGACAATCTGCACCAGCACGATCGCCAGCGCCAACAGCGCGAGTTGCGCCCGGCTGACGCTCTCGCCCAGCCCGAGCCCCCAGCCTGACAGCAGCGCGCCCATCGCCAGCGACTGCAGAAGATAGTTGGTGAGCGGCATGCGACCAGCCGGTGCCAGCCAGCGGATCGCCGCCGCGACGGCCGGCCGACAGCGCAGGCGCACAAAGCCGGCCACGTACAGACAGGCGACGGCGGTGCCAAAGAACTGCACCGCATAACCGGCTGCATTCGGCAGGCCTGGCTCCCGCACCACGGACGTGAAGGTCAGCCAGGCGCCGACCGCGGCCACGGGCAGCGCCAGCGCGCCGAGCGCGGTGGCGGCGCGCCACAGCCGGCGGTGGCGCTGCGGACGCGCCAGCCAGCCGAGCCGCGCGGCCAGCACACCGACCAAAAACAGCCCGAGCACCTGCGGCATCGCCAGCAGCAGCATCGAGACCAGCACGGTCAGGAAATCGCCCGCGCGCTGCGGCAGCTGCTCGAGGTACGTGCCGGCCGCGTAGGTACCGAAGGCCTCCAGCACGTCGGCGGGGATGGTTTCGGTGTGCGCCACGGCATCGCGCGCCGCCTCCGTCACGGCGGCGGCGCCGATGGCGATCCCCGCCGCCAGCGCCCACATCAGCAGCGCAAGACGCAGCAGCCGCGCCGGCCGGCGCGCCAGCAGCGGCGCCAACAGGAAGCCGCACAGCGCATAAAAGGTCAGGATGTCGCCGTAGTACAGCAGCAGGCCGTGCGCGACGCCAACCGCGAGCAGGAAGCGCAGGCGCCGGCGGTAGGCCGCGAGCGCCTGCACGACAGCCGCCGCCGGCGCGGTGGCTGCCGCGCGCCGCCGCAGCGCCTTGAACTGCAGCGCGGCGCCGAAGCCGAAGAGGAACGCGAAGATCGACAGGAACTTGCCGGCGACCAGTGTTCCGACCGCCAGATGGGTGGCGGCATCCAGCGCCGAGGGCAGCGCGAGAAAGTAGCCGAGCGGATCGCCGGCCCCCCAGACGAAGGACTGGATGTTGACCTGCAGGATGCCGAACAGCGC
>JANWUU010000421.1 GCA_025057735.1 Burkholderiaceae bacterium | reverse complement strand
CCGGCTGACCGAAATCCGGGTCACGTCGCTCGATGGCGTGACGCGGCGCGTGCCGCTCGACATGCTGCTCGTCTTCTACGGGCTGTCGCCGAAGCTGGGGCCGATCGCCCAGTGGGGGCTGCAGCTGGAACGCAAGCAGATCGTGGTCGACACCGAGAAGTTCGAGACCAGCGTGCCCGGCATCTTCGCCGTGGGCGACATCAATACCTACCCGGGCAAGAAGAAGCTGATCCTCTCGGGCTTCCACGAGGCGGCGCTGGCTGCCTTCGGGGCAGCGCGCTACGTTTTTCCGGACAAGAAAATCCACCTGCAGTACACGACCACCAGCACGAAGCTGCATCAGGTGCTCGGCGTCGAGTCCCCGGTGTTCGATTGACGGCCGCCGCCCAGGCCGGGCACACCCCGGAAGTGCCCGAGGGTGTACCCGCGGCGGGCACGCCCGAATCGGCGGGCGTCGCTGCTTGCGCGGCCTGGCGCCGCGTCCGGGGCGCCGGATGTCTCGCGCGCGCAGCGGGTGACGCTCACGACGGCCACACCCGCACGCGGATCGCGTAACTTCCGCCAGTGCGGCCGCATCCTCCGGCCGCTTTTCTTTCCGCGCCGTGTCCGTCCTCTCCTATCGGCCGCTTGCCGCCGTCGACCTTCCTGGTTGCGTCGCCCTGCTGCGCGATGAAGGCGCGCGCGGCGCGTTGCTCGATATCGCCCTGCTGACGCGCGCGCTGCGCGAACGGCGCTTGATTGCACGCGCCTTCGTGGAATCGACCGGCGGCGGGCAGCGCCGGCTGCGCGGCTGCGGCCTGAGCGCGCTGATCGAGCCCGAGTTCGCCCAGGCGATGCTGCGCGGCGGGCTGCCCGACCCGGTCGAGACGGTGCTGGTGTCGTGCGGTCGCGGTCCGCCGCTGCTCGCCAACCACGCACGGGTGGCCGAGCTGAACCGCGCGCAGCGCCTCTACATGCTGGTGCTGGATTTCGCGCTCGACGCCGACGAGGACGCGCATTCCGCCGCGCTGACCGCGCTGGCACACGCGGCTTTTCTGCAGGCTCACTGCGGCTATGGGCTGTGTGCGCTCCTGGCCGTCGTGCGCCCCTGGGAGCGCAAGGCGAAGGAATATCGCGCGTCGTTGGCGGCGATGGGCTGCCGCGCCCTGACACCCGCAGCCGATGCGTCACAGGTTTTCGAACTGACGGCCGAGCACATCGCGCAGCATCCGTTCCATCTGCTGCAGGCGCTTTTCGTGCGTCGCCGGCCGCGGCTCGGCCTTACGCCCGCCCAGCAGGACCTGCTCGAACTGGCCACGTTCGGCTGGGACGACCGCGAGATCGCGCGCGGGCTTGGAATCTCGCCGCACACGGTGCACAAGCGTTGGCGCGCCATCTATGAGCGCGCCAGCCTGCTGCCCGCGCTTGCCCCCGCCGGCGCCGCCGAGGGCAGCGGCCGCCGCGGCACCGAGAAGCGGCGGCTGCTCGTCGAATACGCACGCGCGCATCCGGAGGAGCTGCGCCCGTACGCGCGGCGCGGCGCGTAAACGCCGCACGGCGCGTTCCGCAAGACCTGTTTTTAAGGCCTGCGCCCGGCAGCGCCTGCCGCCTACGATCGGTCGCCCCTGGTGGTGCGGAGATCGACGATGTCAATTCACCTGCCAAGCCCCCGCAGCCGGCGCGCCGCGCTGGCGCTGCTCGCGGCCAGTGCCGTGCTTACCGCCTGCGGCGGAGGTGATTCGGCCTCCTCGGCGACGGCCGGCGGCAGCGCGCTCGTCGTCAAGGGTTCGATGTCGAGCACGGCGCGCGCGGCCGCGTCCACCCCCTGGTGGCAGCGGGCCATCGCCTGGATTGCGCCGCGAGCGGCACAGGCGCAGGTCGCCACGGCGGGGTCGCCGGTCTCGATGGTGCTGACGCTGCATTCGTTGCAGATCAGCGCGAACGCCGACTGCACCGGGCCTTACGTCACGGTCCAGACCTTCAGCCCCGCGCGCGAGGTCGATCTGGCGAGCAACCCCACGCTGTTCGAGGGATCGCCGCCGGCGGGGACGTATCGCTGTCTGATCTTCGAGGCGGACGACATCCTCGCGGTGCGGCCGGACGCCGCCGCAGCCGCGGCCTTTCCCGGCCGCTGCGTGGCCGGCACAACGCACGCCACCGATCTGTACCGCGTAACGGACACCCTGTTTTACCGCCGGCCGGACGGCAGCGAGATCGCCCCGCTCGGCAGCCGGGTGGCACCGACACGCCAGCGTGTCTTCTTTTTTGCCACCACGGATCCGGGCGTCGCCACCGCGCGCCCGAACGGGCCGCGCACGACGCAGACGCTGCTGCTGTCCGCCGCGCTGGTCGTACCGGGGCAGACCACCTTCTACCTGGATGCGACCAACGGCCTGCTGGGCGGCACCGAGGACGGCGTGAACTTCTGCGTCGTCGAGGCCGGCGTCATGGGCTTCCGCTGACGCCGGCGCACCAACGCCGCCCGCAACGGATTGCGGGCCGATGCGATGCGCCCGCGCGCGGCGGGCGGTTCAGTGCTTGTGCGCGCCGCCGGTCGGAGCCGCGGTGCGCACCTCCACGTCCACCTTGACCTCGCCGGCCCGCTCGAACTTCAGCGTCAGCGGGAACTTCTCGCCTGCTTTCAGCGGCGCCTTCAGCCCGATCAGCATCACGTGCAGCCCGCCGGGCTTCAGTTCCGTGACTGCGCCGCCGGTGATGTCGATCGCCTCCACCTTGCGCATGCGCATGACGTTGCCGTCCATCACATGCGTGTGCAGCTCCACGACGCTTGCCACCGGCGCGCTCGCCGACAGCAGCTTGTCGGTCGCGCCCGCATTGCGGATCTTCAGGTAGGCGGCGCCGTTGGCCTGTCCGCCGACGGTGGCGCGCGCCCACGGCTCTTCGACGGTGAGATCGCCCGCCTTCACGCCGTGGCCGTGCGCCCAGGCAGCGGCAGCCAACAGAACGCCGCCGATGGTCAGCCAAAAGTTACGCATGTTTCTCTCCTTCGCTCTGATGCTCCGCGCCGATGCGATGGTCGTCAGGCCAGGACTTCGGTGACGCGGATCCCGAATCCCGGCCCGCCTTCGGTCCAGGCGGCCAGCAGCCGCCCGTCGATCGCCGCCAGTTGCGGCAGGCCCGAGTCGCGGTTCGCCGCCACCCGGGCGATCTCGAAACGCTCGCGCGCGGCCGCCGACAAGACCGCTGGCGCAACGAGCACGCCGCCAGCCGGCGGCGGCGCCGCAAAG
>JANWUU010000189.1 GCA_025057735.1 Burkholderiaceae bacterium | reverse complement strand
CCGATCTCGCGCACGATCTCGTCGCGGTCGGCGGACTGCTCATCCAAGCCGTCGACGCCGATCTCCAGCCCGCGCAATGCCTTCTGGAACGACTCCTGGAAGGTGCGGCCGATCGCCATCACCTCGCCGACCGACTTCATCTGCGTGGTCAGGCGGGCATCGGCCTCGCGGAACTTCTCGAACGCGAAGCGCGGCACCTTGGTGACCACGTAGTCGAGGGTCGGCTCGAACGAGGCCGGCGTGGCGCCGCCGGTGATTTCATTGGCCAGTTCATCCAGCGTGTAGCCGACCGCCAGCTTGGCCGCCACCTTGGCGATCGGAAACCCGGTGGCCTTGGAGGCGAGCGCCGAGGAGCGCGACACGCGCGGATTCATCTCGATCACGATCATGCGGCCATCGCGCGGGTTGATCGCGAACTGCACGTTGCTGCCGCCGGTGTCGACCCCGATCTCGCGCAGGATCGCGAGGCTGGCGTCGCGCATGCGCTGGTATTCCTTGTCGGTGAGCGTCTGCGCCGGCGCCACCGTGATCGAGTCGCCGGTATGAATGCCCATCGGATCGAGGTTCTCGATCGAGCAGACGATGATGCAGTTGTCGGCCCGGTCGCGCACCACCTCCATCTCGAACTCTTTCCAGCCGAGCAGCGATTCCTCGATCAGCAGCTCGCGCGTCGGCGATAGATCCAGCCCGCGCGTGCAGATGGCGACGAACTCCTCCAGGTTCCACGCCACCCCGCCGCCGCTGCCGCCGAGCGTGAAGCTCGGCCGGATCACGACCGGAAAGCCCAGTTCGGCCTGCACCGCCTGCGCCTGCTCCAGCGAGTGCGCGATTGCCGAACGCGCCGACTCCAGCCCGATGCGCGTCATCGCCTCCTTGAATTTCTGCCGGTCCTCGGCCTTCTCGATGGCAGCCGGCGAAGCCCCGATCAGTTCCACGCCATAGCGCTCGAGTACCCCGCGCCGGTGCAGCTCCATCGCGCAATTCAGGGCCGTCTGTCCGCCCATCGTCGGCAGCAGCGCGTGCGGCCGCTCGCGCGCGATGATGCGCTCCAGCACCTGCGCGGTGATCGGCTCGATGTAGGTGACGTCGGCCATCTCCGGGTCGGTCATGATCGTGGCCGGATTGCTGTTGACCAGGATCACCCGGTAGCCCTCGGACTTCAGCGCCTTGCAGGCCTGCGCGCCGGAGTAGTCGAACTCGCAGGCCTGGCCGATGACGATCGGACCGGCGCCGATGATTAGGATCTTCTCGATGTCGGTGCGCTTCGGCATCTAGCGTGTCCGTTCGTCGATCATCTGCACGAAGCGGTCGAACAGATAGGTGATGTCGTGCGGGCCGGGACTCGCTTCCGGATGCCCCTGGAAGCAAAACGCCGGCCGATCGGTGCGGGCGAAGCCCTGCAGCGAGCCGTCGAACAGCGACACGTGCGTGATCTTGCAGTTCGGCGGCAGCGACCGCGGATCGACGGCGAAACCGTGGTTCTGCGAGGTGATCGCCACGCGCCCGGTCTCCAGGTCCTTGACCGGGTGGTTGGCGCCGTGATGCCCGAACTTCATCTTCAGCGTGCGCCCGCCGGAAGCCAGCCCTAGGATCTGGTGCCCCAGGCAGATGCCGAACAGCGGATAGCCGGCCGCCAGCAGCTCGCGCGTGGCCTCGATCGCGTAGTCGCACGGCTCCGGGTCGCCCGGCCCGTTGGACAGGAACACGCCGTCGGGCTGCATGCGCATCACCTCGGCCGCGGGGGTTTTCGCCGGCACCACCGTGAGGCGGCAGCCGCGCTGCGCCAGCAGCCGCAGGATGTTGCGCTTGACGCCGAAGTCGTACGCCACCACGTGCCGCCGCGGCGCCGCCAGGCGCCCATAGCCCGACCCGAGCTGCCAGGCGGTCTCGGTCCATTCGTACGGCCGCTCGGTGGTCACCTTCTGCGCCAGATCGAGCCCGGCCATGCCCGGGAAGGCGCGCGCCAGCTGCAGCGCCCGCGCCTCGTCGTCGCCGACCACGATCGCGCCGGCCTGCGCACCGCGATCGCGCAGGATGCGGGTCAGCCGGCGGGTGTCGATGTCCGCGATCGCCACCACGTTCTCGCGCCGCAGATAGTCGGCGAGCGACTCGGCGGCGCGAAAGTTCGAATAAAGCGGCGGCAGATCGCGCACGATCAACCCGGCGGCGAAGACGCGCGCGCTTTCGACGTCCTCCGGATTGGCGCCGGTGTTGCCGATGTGCGGGTACGTGAGCGTGACGAGCTGGCTCGCGTAACTCGGGTCGGTGAGGATCTCCTGGTAGCCGGTGATGGCGGTGTTGAAGACCACTTCGCCGACCGCATGGCCGGCGGCGCCGATCGAGCGGCCGCGAAATACCGTTCCGTCCGCGAGTGCAAGGACGGCCGTCGGTTCGAGGGGGAGCAAGCGAAACTCCGGGGCGATGGGAGCGCTTTGCCAGCGCGCCTGCCACACAGCAGGCGGCGAATTATATCGGCCGCCCCCCGGCACGCTGCGCGGCTCGGGGCGTCGGGTCTAGCCGACGCGCGGCAATTTCGGCGCGCGGGGCGCTGGCTACACTTTTCCGCGTGCCCACACTGCTCGAAGCCCTTTCGCGTCACACGGCGATCGTCGCCGACACGGGCGATATCGATGCCGTGGCGCGCTGGCGCCCGCAGGACGCGACGACCAATCCGACCCTGATCCTGCGGGCGGCGGCCACCGACCGCTATCGGCCGCTGCTGCGCGCCGCCGCCGAGCGCGGCGGCCCCGTCGAGGAGCGGCTCGATCGGCTGCTGGTCTCCTTCGGCGTCGAGATCCTGCGCCGCATTCCGGGCCGCGTCTCCACCGAAGTGGACGCGCGCCTGTCCTTCGACACGCAGGGAACCGTGCGCCGCGCACGCCGCCTGATCGCCCTTTACGAGGAGCAGGGCGTTGCGCGCGAGCGGGTGCTGATCAAAATCGCCTCGACGTGGGAGGGCGTGCGCGCGGCCGAGGTGCTGGAAGCCGAGGGCATCCGCTGCAACATGACGCTGCTGTTTTCGGTCGTGCAGGCGGAGGCGGCGGCCGCTGCCGGCGCGACGCTGATCTCGCCCTTCGTCGGCCGCATCTACGACTGGCACAAGCGCGCCGCCGGCAGCACCTGGGACGAGGCCGCGCATGCGGGCGCGAACGACCCCGGCGTCCGCTCGGTTCGCGAGATCTATGCGCGCCTGAAGGGCGCGGGCTACCGCACGCAGATCATGGGGGCCAGTTTCCGCAACGTCGGCCAGATCCTGGCCCTGGCCGGCTGCGATCTGCTGACGGTCAGCCCCGAGTTGCTCCAGCAGCTGGCCAGCACCCACGGCGAGGTAGCGCGTGCGCTGCCGCTGCCAACACCGGCCCCCTTGGAACCGCCGACGGAGACACAGTTCCGCTGGCGGCTGAACGAGGACGCGATGGCCAGCGAGAAACTCGCCGAAGGCATCCGCCTCTTCGCCGCCGACACGCGGCGGCTGGAGGCGCACCTGTCCTGAACGATGCTGGTCCTGCCGTATCAGACACGCTTCGCGCCCGGCGCGCTGCCGTGGCTGACCTTTGTGCTAATCGCGCTGAACGTGGCGGTCTTCTTCGGCTTGCAGCGCGGCGACGAGGCGGTCTACGAGCAGGCGTTCCGGCAGTACGTTACCTCCGAGCTGCCGCGCATCGAGCTGCCGCGCTACGAGCAGTGGCTGATCGACCGCGGCGACCGCGAGCGCCTGCAGCGCCTGCGCGCGGCCCTCGCCCGCAAGGACACGCTGGCCGCGGCGATCCTGCTGCAGGGCGATGCCGAGTTCGTGTACGCGCTGCGCGGCCGACGGGTCATCGCCGCCGACGACCCGGAGTTCGGCCGCTGGTCGCTCGAGCGGCGCGAGTTCGACGCGCTGCTCGCGCGCGCGGCCACCGAGCGCTTCGCCGCCAAACCGCTCGGCGCCGAGCCGTGGCGGCTTTTGACCTATCAGTTCCTGCACGGCGACGTCGGCCATCTGCTCGGCAACATGATCGTGCTGCTGCTGGCCGGATCGTTCGCCGAGGCGGCGCTCGGCCGCCTGCGCTTCGGCGCCGGCTATCTGCTGGGCGGTGCGCTGGCCGCCGTTTTGCAACTGGCGCTGGCGCCCGCCACGCTCGTCGGCGCCTCGGGCGCCATCGCCGCTGCCATGGGGATGGTGGCGGCGCTGTACGGCATGCGGCGCGTGCCGGTGTTCTACTGGGTCTTCGTCTACTTCGATACCGCGCGCGTGCCGGCGCTGGCACTGCTGCCGGTCTGGCTGGCGAACGAGCTCTACCAGTGGCAGACGCAACCGCAGTCGCCGGTCGCCTACGGGGCGCACGTCGGCGGCCTGCTCGCCGGCGCGCTGTACGCCTGGCTGACGAAGCCGAAGGACGCGCGCCGCATCGAGCGCGTGCTGGAAGCGGCGTTCGGCGAGGAGAAGCGGCAGCGGCGGCAGTCCGAGCTGGTTCGCCTGGCTCAGGAGGCGGCGGCGCGTCTGGATACGCGGCGCGCCGCCCGGCTGTATCGCGAACTGTGCGAGCTGTATCCCGAGCGCGTCGATTACATGACCGCCTGTTTCAACATGGCGCTGCTCGGCGCCGACACGGAGGAACTGCGCGATGCCGCCCTGCGCGTGCTGTGGTCGCGCACCAAGAAACACCCGGAGGAAATGCGCAAGACGTTCCTGTCGATGACGCAGCCGAAGGTGCTCCAGGTGCTGCCGGTGGACGAGCAGCTACGCCTGGCGCGCCGCTTGGTCAAGCACCGCGAGGACGCCGCCGCGTTGCGCGTGCTCGACGGTTTGCTCGGCGACGACCATCTGCGCACGCTGTATGCCCGTCAGATCGCCGACTGCCTGCTGGGCCTGTTCACCACCTACAACCGCTTCGGACTGAAAGGTCCGGCAGACGACATCAAGACGCGCCTGCGGCGATATTTCCCGAATCCGCGCGAGATCGGCGGCCTGCCGCCGAACCGCGAGATGCCGCTGTCGATCCGCGGCGCCTCGACGCGCCCGCATACGCTGAACATCGACTTGAGCCGCTGAGCGTCGCGCCAGCGGCGTCGCCGCTCATCCGGCCGCGCCCGCCGGCAGCCGTTGCGCCATCCGCTTCGCCTCGGCGGCGGCCGGATGCTGCGGATAGCGGTCGATCAGATGCTGCAGCATGGTGCGCGCCTGCTCCGCCGGGGCGCCGCTTTCGAGCATGAGCTGCGCGCCGATCAGGTAAACGTTCGGGATCTCCGGGTGCATGCGGTGCCGCCGGTCGAAGCCGCGGATCAACTGCGCGGCCAGCTTCGGCTTGCCGGCCGCCAGAGCCGCCCGCGCCAGCGGCACCACCAGCTCCGGTTTGCGCGGTTCGTACTCGGGGCGGCGCGCGAAGGCCGCTTCCACCAGCGGCAGCGCCTCGCGCGCGTTGTCGGTGGCCACCAGCAGCTCGAGATAGCGCTCGGCATGATCCTCGATGCGCGGCGTGGACCCCTCGATCAGCAGCAGCTTGTGCAGGCGACCGTGCAGCGACAGATCGTTGGGCCGCTCGCGCAGATCCTCGCGGATCATCTCGATCGCCTCGCGGATCTCGCCGGCGGCCACCATCTGGCCGATCAGCGCGTCGCGCACCCGCCTCTGGTGCGCCGAGGAGCTGAGGCGGCCGAGCGTGCGCGCCTCGCCCGGGCCCACCACCGAGACCCCGAGCGCATCCGCGTACTGGTACATCGTGTAGCCGAGCAGCACGCACATCAGCATGAAAAAGTAATTGCCGATGAACCCGAGTGCGAAGAACGCCAGGCCGAAGGTGGCGCCCAGCGCGCCGCCGATGGCTTGCGGACTGCCGCCTGCGGAGAAGGCGGCGCCATGCGCTTTCAGCGGCCCGGCCAGCAGCCGCGGCAGCACCAGCTCGGCGGCCTGCTGCGAGCTGAGCAGCATCAGCAGCAGGAACAGGCACAGCACCAGATAGGGCTTGCCGATCTTGCGCGCGACCTCGAGGGAGCGCGCCGGATTGATCGCTTCGAAGAAGCTGTCGGTCATGGTCAGCACCATGGCCGCGGCCGGCAGCAGCAGGGCGAAGGCGAGGAACAGCGCCACCGTCAGCGCCGGGCTGCGCAGCAGCGCTCCGATGGCGCCGATCGCCATCGGCACCACCATCATGATCACGAACATCTTGTACGGCCGGTACGGACTGCCTTGCTCGGCCAGCGGCGGATACTGGTCCGGATACAGATACCCGGCCGCGGTGCGCTCGATCACGAGGAAGCCATAGCGCGCCATGAAGACCCAGACGCCGAAGGTGGTGGCCAGCAGCACCGTGGTGCCGAACAGCGGCGCGCCGAGCAGGTTGCGGCCGAACAGCCAGCCGGCGGCGGCATAGGCGAGCGCCGCGACGGCGATGCGCAGCAACACCGGGCGGTATGCCGGAAAACGGAAAAACTTCCGCATCCGCTTCCAGAACGGCGTCACCGGGGCGGCGTTCGCCTGCCAGGGCGATGGCGCGGGGCAGGACGGCGGACTCACGACGGGGCAACGCAGGGGCGGTGCCGTGACGTTAAACGATCGCGCGCGTCAGAGTTTCTCGGTTTCCCCGCTCCGGGGCTGCCATTTCAGCAGCCGCCGCTCGACGCGCCCGACCGCCCAGTCCAGCACCAAGGCAAAGGCGGTCAGCACCAGGATGCCGGCCATCACGGTGTTGATGTCGAAGGTGCCCTCGGCCTGCAGGATCAGGTATCCGACGCCACGCGCCGAGCCGAGGTACTCGCCGACCACGGCGCCGACGAAAGCCAGGCCCACCGAGGTGTGCAGTGAGGAGAACACCCAGCTCGTCGCACTGGGCAGGTACACGTGGCGCAGCAACTGGCGGCGGTTCGCGCCCAGCATGCGCGCGCTGGCCAGCACGGTCGGACTGACCTCCTTGACCCCCTGGTAGACGTTGAAAAAGACGATGAAAAACACCAGCGTGAAGCCGAGCGCGACCTTGGAGGCCACGCCCAGCCCGAACCAGACCGCGAAGATCGGCGCCAGGATCACCCGCGGCATCGAATTCAGCGCCTTGATATAAGGGTCG
>JANWUU010000417.1 GCA_025057735.1 Burkholderiaceae bacterium | reverse complement strand
CCGAGAAACAGCGCGCCCTCCCAACGCGCGATCTCGCGCCCGGTGATGAAGATCGGCAGACACGCCACCGCCACCGCCAGCATCACCCAGGCATCGAAGTTCAGCACCGCCGGCGCCACCGTCAGGCCCGCGGGCGCCACGAGCGCCGCCGCGCCCAGGCAGCCGAGCAGGTTGAAGACGTTGCTGCCGACCACGTTGCCGACCGCGATGTCGCGCTCCCCACGCAGGGCAGCGACGACGGAGGTCGCGATCTCCGGCAGCGAGGTGCCGGCGGCCACGACGGTCAGCCCGATGACGAGCTCCGGCACGCCGAGCGCCTGCGCGAAGGCCGTGGCGGCCGCCACGAGCCAGCGCGCGCCCACCACGAGACAGGCGAGGCCGACCAGCACCAGCAGGACCTGTACGGCCCAGTGCGCATCCCAGCGCGCGCCACCACGGCTGCGCCGCTTGACTTCCCCGCCGTAGGCATCGGCGGTGGCCGCGCTGGCGCGGCGCGCCTGCACGACCAGAAACGCGACGTACGCGATCAGCAGCGCCAGCAGCAGCGCGCCCTCCAGGCGGCCGATCGTGCGGTCCAGCATCAAGGCGAGTGCGAGCACCGTGGCGCCGAGCATCACCGGCACCTCCTGCCGCACCACCTGCGCATGCACCGCCAGTGGCGCGGCCAGCGCCGTGACGCCCAGAATCAACAGCACGTTCAGGATGTTGCTGCCGACCACGTTGCCGACCGCCACATCGGCGCTGCCCGCGGCCGCGGCGCCGACCGACACCGCCACCTCGGGCGCGCTGGTGCCGAACGCGACCACGGTCAGTCCGACCACCAGCGGGGAGATGCCGACGGCGAGCGCGAGCTTGGAGGCGCCGCGCACCAGCAGCTCGGCACCGGCGATCAGCGCCAGCAGGCCGAGCCCGAAGAAGCCGAGATGAACCAGCATCGCGCGCCGACGCTCCGTGGTTTCTTGCCGCGCGGTGGCAGCCGCGGGCCGCGCAGTATATGGGCCAGGCGGCGCGATCCCGGGGCGACCGGCTCAGGGATTTCGCGCAACCGGCCGCGCGCTACAGCACGTAGCGCGCCAGGTCCTCGTTGCGGGCCAGGTCCGCCAGACGCGCCTCCACGTAGGCGGCGTCGATCGTCACCGCCTGGCGGCCGCCGCTGCCGGCCTCAAAGGACAGGTCCTCCAGCAAGCGCTCCATGACCGTGTACAGCCGCCGCGCCCCGATGTTTTCCGTTTTCTCGTTCACCGCATAGGCCGTCTCGGCGATCTTGGCGATACCGTCGGGCGTGAAGGTCAGTTGCACGCCTTCGGTGGCCAGCAGCGCCTCGTACTGCTTGGTCAGACAGGCGTCGGTCGCGGTCAGGATGCGCTCGAAGTCCCGCGCGGTCAGCGAATCGAGCTCGACACGGATCGGAAACCGCCCCTGCAGCTCCGGAATCAGGTCGCTCGGCTTGGCGAAATGAAAGGCGCCGGAGGCGATGAACAAGATGTGGTCGGTGCGCACCATGCCGTACTTGGTGTTGACCGTGGTGCCCTCCACCAGCGGCAGCAGGTCGCGCTGCACGCCCTGCCGCGAGACGTCCGCCCCGGCCATCTCCGAGCGGCTGGCGATCTTGTCGATCTCGTCGATGAACACGATGCCGTTTTGCTCGACGTTGGCGAGCGCCTTCGCCTTCAGCTCGTCCTCGTTGATCAGGCGCGCCGCCTCTTCGTCGGCGAGCGCGCGCAGTGCCTCGCGCACCTTCATTTTGCGCGGCTTGCGCCGCTCGCGCCCGAGGTTGGCGAACATCTGCTGGATCTGCTGCGTCAACTCCTCCATGCCGGGCGGCGCCATCACCTCCATCGCCGGCAACGTCTGCGCCAGCTCGACCTCGATTTCCTTGTCGTCCAGCTCGCCCTGGCGCAGCTTCTTGCGGAATTTCTGCCGCGTCTCGTTCGCCTCTGCGCTGCGGGCGTCGGAGAAACCGAAGTCGCGCGGCGGCGGCAGCAGGATGTCCAGGATGCGATCCTCCGCGGCGTCCTCGGCCTTGGCGCGCACCTTCTTGAGCTCCGCCTCGCGGGTCTGCTTGATGGCGATGTCGACCAGGTCGCGGACGATCGAATCGACGTCGCGCCCGACGTAGCCGACCTCGGTGAACTTGGTCGCCTCCACCTTGATAAATGGCGCATCCGCCAGCCGCGCCAGCCGGCGCGCGATCTCGGTTTTGCCCACGCCGGTGGGTCCGATCATCAGGATGTTCTTCGGCGTGATCTCCGAGCGCAGCGGTTCGGCCACGTTCTGTCGCCGCCAGCGGTTGCGCAGCGCGATCGCCACCGCGCGTTTGGCCTTGTCCTGGCCGACGATGTGCTTGTTCAGCTCGTGGACGATCTCTTTCGGCGTCATCATGGCGGTTAGGCGTGCGCAGGCAGTGGCGGCCGTGCGCCGGCGCGCCTCAATCGATCGCTTCGATGGTGTGCGACTGGTTGGTATAGATGCACAGGTCGCCGGCGATCGTCAGCGCCTTCTTCACGATCTGCTCCGGCACGAGCTCGGTGTTCTCCAGCAGCGCGCGCGCGGCCGCCTGGGCGTACGGGCCGCCGGAGCCGATGGCGATGAGCCCCAGCTCCGGCTCCAGCACGTCGCCGTTGCCGGTGACAATCAAGGACGTCTCGCGGTCGGCCACCGCCAGCATCGCCTCCAGCCGCCGCAGGATGCGGTCGGTGCGCCAGTCCTTGGCCAGCTCGACGGCCGCGCGCAACAGGTTGCCCTGGTGCTTTTCCAGCTTGGCCTCGAAGCGCTCAAATAGCGTGAAGGCATCGGCGGTGGCGCCGGCGAAGCCGGCCAGGATGCGGTCGTGATACAGCCGCCGCACCTTGCGCGCGCTCTGCTTGACGACGATGTTGCCGAGCGTGACCTGGCCGTCTCCGCCCATGGCCACGCGCGCGCCGCGGCGCACGGAAACGATAGTCGTGCCGTGGAAAGCGTCCATCGAACGCAAATGGGGCCCGCGCCCCCGGACTTCAAGGGCGCCGCAACTGCACGCCCGCCACGGCCGTGATGCCGAGCAGGTGGAACAGCGCCCCCAGCAGCGGGTTCACGTTGCGGAACTCCACCGTCACCCCCGCCTGTTGCAGCCGCATCAGCAGGGTCAGCAGGGCCGAGCCGGCGGAAAACGCCATCCGCCGCAGCTGCAGCGCCTCGACCGTCAGCCGCTTCTGGTTTCGCGCCTCCAGCGCCAGACGGCCGAACCACGGCTCGCCTTCGCACTCGATGACGCCGCGCCACGCGAGCGCCGCCTCCTCGGCCGGCGCCGCGGGCACCGCCGGCTCCGCCGTCGCCGCGATGGCCTCGCCGACCTTGATGTTCGGCGGCGGCGGCTCCCATTGTGGCGGCGACACTTCGAAGGTGATGCAGTACTGGATGCCGGTTTCCTCGAACTCGGTCTGCCGGCCCAGCAGCCTTAACACCTCCAGCAGCAGCATCCAGGCGGCATCGGAGGCGTCGCGCCGGCCGGGCTCCACCAGCGCACGCAGGGGGGCGAGCAACTGCTCCACGCCCGCGATCGTCAGTTCGTGGGCGGCGCGTTTGAACGCCGTGACGACACGCAGCAGCAGTTCCGCCCCCACCAGATCGATGCTGCGCACCGCGCTCGCATCCATCGTCAGCGCCGCATGGCTCGCCGCCAGGGTCTTCAACTGCTCCAGCGTCTTGACCACGTTCGCATCGACCGTCACCGGCAGACGCACCACCGGCGGCCCACCCACGGCGGGCGCGGTCGGCGCGGCAGCGGGCGGCGCCGGCTCGCTTTCGTAGGCGATCCACGCGGGCGCGGTGCTCTGGAAGCGAACCGCATAATGCGCGGCCAGTTGCTCGAAGGCGGCGCGGTCGCCGCGCTGGTTGAGCAGCTCGAGCAGCATCAGCCAGGCGTTCTGCGTGGCGTGACCGAGATCGTCGGCCGCGATGCCGGCGCGCAGCACCTGCTCGGCCTCGCCGAACCGGCCGTTGGCGAACAGGATCGCGCTTTCGTCGATGACGGAGCCCGTTCCCGAGGTTTGGATCTCGATCGCGTCGACGCTACCGAGGAAGTCGTCGCCCGCCGTGTCGTCGACTTCGACCGCCGCCGGCGTGCCGTTGGGCGGCGCCGCCGCTTCGGCAACCGGCGCCACGGGCGGCGCGCCGGTGTTGGCCGCGGCACCGCGCGGGCGCAAAAAGTCGCGCGCCATCTCGGATTCGATGCGGTCGATCTTGGCGGCGGTCTCCATCGCCAGCGACCGCGCCAGCTCGCGGTCCGGAATGGCGTTTTCGGTGGTGGCGAAACGCTGCGAGGGCAAGCGCGCCGGATTCAGGCGCGCGGCCGGCTCGGGCAGCGGCTTGCCGATCGGTTTCGGTGAAGGTACGGGCGAACGCGGGTCGGGCGCGCGCCTGACGGCACCGGGGCGTCCTTTCGCGTCCTTCGGATCCTTCTTGAAAAATGAGAAAACCACGCGCTTCCCGCCGATCCGCCCTGGGTTTTCGTGCGCCCGCTGGCCCGTCGCCCGCGCTTACCGGCGCACGGCTACGCGGCGCCCGGTGGCGCGCTCCGCCGAAAAAACTATAACAACTTTCCCTCGGCCAAAGCGCGGGGATACGCGGTCGCCACCCCGAATTTCGCCGCCGTGCCGAGGGCGGCTTGCACTCACTCGCGCGGCGCGCTCGATAGCTCGGCCGCCGTCAGCCGGTAATACAGGCCAAACGGATCGTCGGGCAGTAGGGTGAGCGTGCCGCTGACCACGATCGGCTCGAAGGTGTGCGCGATCGGCGCGCGTGCGCGCACCTCGACGATGTATTCCGGCCCGAGCGACAGGCAGAACGGACAATGCGGCGGCCGCATCGTTAACAGGAAGTGATCGTGCTTTTCGCCGGCCACGATCGGCAGCATGAAGCCCTGCAGCTTGACCGTCCGCTTGTCCAGCGCCCGCACCGCCTCGCCGAATTCCGGCAGCAGCCGTTTGCCGACCTGCTTGGTCTTGACCTGCGCCAGTACGTTCCAGGACACGACGCCCTTGCGTTCCGGCAGCGTATTAAGGAGCGCCGGATCGATCGGCAGGTCGAGCGAGTTGCGCGGACCGCCCGCGCCCTGCGCGACCGCGGCGGCCGTCGCCGCGGCGAGCAGCGCCGCCGCCAACGCGCGTGCCAGCCTCGCCTCAATGCTCATGACGCATCCCGCAATAGCGGCCCACCGCGATGCCCTTGCACGCCTCGCGCAGCCGCTCGTGGCAAACGGCCTCCTTTTCGCCCGCTTCCAGACAACGGGCCGCCTCTTCGTGCGCGCGCGCCATCTGGCGATGGCGTGCGATGTCGGCGCGCCGGTGTGCCTCGGCGGCGGCGCGGTCGCCCTTTTCCCGGCCCGGCGCCGCGGTCTGCGCCGCTGCGGCCGCCGCCGTCAAAAGGAGCAGCGTTGCGATCGAATATCCGAGTGTCCGCATCATCGGCGATTGGGCTAGCCCCTTGCGAGCGTGCGATGCAGATCCAACCGCGCCGCGCGCCAGGCGGGCCAGACGACCGACAGTGTAGCGAGCGCGAGCGTCAGCGCGGCGATGGCGGCCAGGCCGGCGTCCGGCCGCAGCCCGGC
>JANWUU010000397.1 GCA_025057735.1 Burkholderiaceae bacterium | reverse complement strand
GCCTGGAAGGCGAGCATCGCGCGCACGTGCTCGGCGCAGGAGCGCGCCGCCGCCGTCCGCAGCGCGGCGTGCTGGCCGGCATCGGCCTGCGCCGCCCGCCAGCGCTCCACCGTCCACCCCGCCGGCAGATAGCCGTAGATCAGGTCGTGCGCCGAGGTCTGGTCGGTCAGAAGATCGGGCTTCATGCCGCCGGCCTGCGCGCGCCGCACGAGTTCCGGCAGGATCTCGGCGGCGTTGCCGAGCAGACCGATCGAGACGGCTTTTTTCTCTCTCGTGTAGCGGGCGATGCGCGCCAGCGCATCGTCCAGGTCGTTCGCCTGCTCGTCC
This sequence comes from Burkholderiaceae bacterium, assembly GCA_025057735.1. The sequence continues at coordinate 8,749 of JANWUU010000397.1, read as the reverse complement.
AGGTAGCGCGAGCGCAGGCGGAAATCGATGCGGCTCTGCTGGCACTCGACGATCAGCGAGGCGGCGCCGGCGAAGCTCGCCGCCAGCGGCTGCGCGCCGCCCATGCCGCCCAACCCGGCGCTCAGGATCCAGCGGCCGGCGAGCGAGCCGCCGTAGTGGCGCCGGCCGGCCGCGGCGAAGGTCTCGAAGGTGCCCTGCACGATGCCCTGGCTGCCGATGTAGATCCACGAGCCGTCCGTCATCTGGCCGAACATCATCAGCCCCTTGCGGTCCAGCGCGTTAACGTGCTCCCAGGTGGCCCATTTCGGCGCCAGGTTTGCGTTGGCGAGCAGCACGCGCGGCGCATCCGGGTGGGTGCGGAACACGCCGACCGGCTTGCCGGACTGGATCAGCAGCGATTCGTCCTCCTGCAACGCGCGCAGCGCGGCGAGGATCGCTTCCAGACACTCCCAGTTGCGCGCCGCCTTGCCGATGCCGCCGTAGACGACCAGCGCGTCCGGGTTCTCGGCCACCTCGGGATCGAGGTTGTTCTGGATCATGCGGTAGGCCGCCTCGATCTGCCAGTTGCGGCACGACAGCACGGTGCCGCGCGGGGCGCGCAGCGGGCGCGGACGGGCGGCGGGGCGGGGCGTGGACAGGTCGGTCATGGCAAAGCCTCCGCGGGCGTGGGATGCTTGCAATCTACTTGTCTAGACAACCCTAGTCAACTATGCTGGCCGGCATGGACACCGCCGCGCGCGCGCCGGGCGCACCGTACCGGCGCGTCAAGTCGTACCTGAAGTCCCGCCTGGCCGCCGGCCGCTGGCGGCCCGGCGAACGGATGCCGTCGGAGGCGGAGCTGGTGGCGCAGTTCGGCGTCAGCCGCATGACCGTGAACCGCGCGCTGCGCGAGCTGCAGGCCGAAGGGCTGGTCGAGCGCGTGCAGGGAGTGGGCACGTTCGCCGCGCAACCGGTGCGGCTGTCCTCCACGCTGACGATCCGCGACCTGCACGAGGAGATCGAGGCGCGCGGGCATCGTCACCGCGCCGAGGTGCATTTGAAGCGCGAGGAGCGCGCGCCGCGCGCGCTGGCCGAGCGGCTGGGGGTGGCGCCCGGCAGCCGGGTGTTTCACACGCTGATCGTGCACTTCGACGACGAGGTGCCGCTGCAGTGCGAGGACCGCTACGTCAATCCCGCCTGCGCGCCGGACTACCTGCAGGTGGACTTCACGCGCACCACGCCGACGCACTATCTGCTCGCGGTGGCGCCGCTGTGGGAGGCGCAGTACACGATCGAGGCCGCGCGGCCGACCGCGCAGGAGGCGCGGCTGCTGCGCATCGCGCACGACGAGCCGTGCCTGGTGGTGGTGCGCCGGACGATGAGCCGCGGCGTGCCGATCACGCTCGCGCGCCTGGTGCACCCGGGTTCGCGCTATCAGCTCGAAGGACGGTTCAGTCCATGAGGCGCACGCTGTGGCGCAATGCGCGGCTGGTCACGCTGGCCGGCGCGCAGGGCTGGGGGCTGATCGAGCGCGGCGCGCTGCTGGCCGAGGGCGAGCGCATCGCCTGGGTCGGCGCCGAGCGCGATCTGCCGCAGGGGCTCACCGTCGAGGCCGAGCATGACCTCGACGGCGCGCTGCTCACGCCGGCGCTGGTGGACTGCCACACGCACCTCGTCTACGGCGGCTAACGCGCCGGCGAGTTCGAGCGCCGGCTGCAGGGCGCCCGCTACGAGGAGATCGCGCGCGCCGGCGGCGGCATCGTGGCCACCGTCGCCGCCACGCGCGCCGCGGGTGAGGAGGCGCTGTTCGCCGCCGCGGCGGCGCGGGCGCGCGCTGATGGCCGAGGGGGTGACCACGCTGGAGGTCAAGTCCGGTTACGGACTGGAGGCGGAGACCGAGGCGCGCTGCCTGCGCGTGGCGCGCCGGCTCGGTCGCGAGCTGCCGCTGGCGGTCGCGACGACCTATCTCGGCGCCCATGCCGTGCCGCCCGAATTCGCGGGCCGCGCCGACGATTACATCGATGCCGTGTGCGCCTGGCTGCCGCCGCTGCACGCGCAGGGACTGGTCGATGCGGTCGACGCCTTCTGCGAGCGCATCGCCTTCACGCCGGCGCAGACGCGCCGCGTGTTCGAGGCGGCGCGGAAACTCGGGTTGCCGGTGAAGCTGCACGCCGAGCAGTTGAGCGATCAGGGCGGCGCGCGGCTCGCCGCCGAGTTCGGCGCGCTGTCCTGCGACCACCTGGAGTACCTGAGCGCGGACGGCGTGCAGGCGATGGCCCGCGCCGGCACGGTCGCGGTCCTGCTGCCGGGCGCGTTTTACTTCCTGCGCGAGAAGACACTGCCGCCGGTGGCGGCGCTGCGCGCCGCCGGCGTGCCGATCGCGCTGGCGACCGATCACAATCCGGGCTCCTCGCCCACGCTGTCGCCGCTGCTGATGCTGAACATGGCCTGCACGCTGTTCGGCCTGACGCCCGAGGAAGCGCTGCGCGGCATGACGGTCGGCGGCGCCCGGGCGCTCGGCCTGCGCGACCGCGGGCAACTGGCGCCCGGCCAGCGCGCCGATCTCGCGCTCTGGGACGCCGAGCATCCGAACGAGCTCGCCTACTGGTTCGGCCGCAGCCTGTGCCGCGGCACGGTCTTCGGCGGCCAGCCGGTGCGGCCATGAGCGAAGCCGTCTTCACCCTGCACCGGGGCAGCGCGCCGCTGCTGGTCAGCGTGCCGCACGCGGGCACCGCGATCCCGGCGGCGCTGCGGGCGGCGTTCGCGGAGCGCGCGCTGGCGCTGGAGGACACCGACTGGCACGTGGACCGGCTGTATGCGTTCGCGCGCGAGCTCGGCGCGAGCCTGATCGTGGCGCGCCTTTCCCGTTATGTGATCGACCTGAACCGGCCGCCGGAGAACGCGCCGCTGTATCCGGGCGCGAACAACACGGAACTCGTACCGACGCGCTCGTTCGCCGGGCTGCCGCTGTATCGCGAGGGCGGCGCACCGGACGCCGCCGAGATCGAGCGCCGGCGCGCGTTGTACTGGCAGCCCTATCACGAAGCGCTCGCCGCGGAACTCGCCCGCATCCGGGCGCAGCACGGCTACGCGCTGCTGTGGGACGGCCACAGCATCCGCTCGCAGTTGCCGTGGCTGTTCGAGGGCCGTCTGCCGGACCTGAACCTCGGCACCGCCGGCGGCGCGAGCTGCGCGCCCTCGTTGCGCGACGCGCTGGCGCGCGCGCTGGCGCGGCAGACGCGCTTCACGCACGTGGTGGACGGCCGCTTCAAGGGCGGCTACATCACGCGCCGCTACGGCCGCCCGGCCGAGGGCGTGCATGCGGTGCAGCTGGAGATGTGCTGGTCCTGCTACATGGAGGAGCGGCCGCCGTATGCGGTCGATCCGGCGCGCGCCGCGCAGATCGAGCCGGTGCTGCGCGCGCTGCTGCAGACCGCGCTCGCCTGGAGGCCGGATGCCTGACGCGCTGCTGTGGGCGCCGCGCGCCTGGCTGCCGCAGGGCTGGCGCGAGCGCGTGCTGCTTGCGATCGCCGGCGGCCGCTGGCAGGAGGTCGTGCCGGACGTTGCCACCCCGCCCGCCGGCGCGACCGTGCTCGACGGCGCGCTGCTGCCGTCGCTGGTGGACGCCCATAGCCATGCCTTCCAGCGCGCCTTCGCCGGTCTGGCGGAGCGGCGCGCGGCCGAGCACGACGATTTCTGGTCCTGGCGCGAGCGCATGTACGCCGTCGCGCAGCGCATCACGGCGGAGGATCTGCGCGCGATCGCCGCGCAGCTTTTCGTGGAACTGCTACGCGGCGGCTACACGCAGGTGTGCGAGTTCCACTACCTGCAGCACGACCGCGATGGCCGTCCGTACCGGGATCCGCTCGCGCTGTCCTGGGCGCTGGCGGATGCGGCCGCCGAGGCGGGCATCGGGCTGACGATCCTGCCGGTGCTGTACGAGCGCGCGGGTTTCGCGCAGGCGGCGCTGCGCGCGGAGCAGTGTCGCTTCGCGCTCGATGCGCCGGGCGTGTGGGCGGCCCGCGCCGCGATCGAGGCCGCGCGACGGCCGCTCGTGAACGCCGGGGTGGCGGTGCACTCGCTGCGCGCCGCACGGCCGGAATCGATCGCGGCGCTGCGGCAGTTGGCGCAGGACGATCCCGGTCCGATCCACATCCATGTCGCCGAGCAGGCGGCGGAGGTCGAGGACTGCCTCGCCGCCACCGGCGCCCGCCCGCTTCAGTGGCTGGCGGACCGGCGCTGGCTGGACGCGCGCTGGCAACTGGTGCACGCCACGCATGCGACGCGCGCCGAGGTCGATGCGGTGGCCGCAGGCGGCGCCGCCGTGGTGCTGTGCCCGAGCACCGAGGCGAACCTCGGCGACGGCATCCCCGATCTGCCCGCCTGGCTCGCCGCCGGCGTGCCGCTGGCGATCGGATCCGACAGCCACGTCACGCGCGACTGGCGCGAGGAGCTGCGGCTGCTCGAATACGGGCAGCGGCTGACGCTGCGCCGGCGCAACGTGGCGGCGGCGCCGCAGGCGGGTGAAGCTGCCACGGCGCAGCGGCTGTTCGCGCAGGCGGTGGCGGGCGGGGCGGCTGCGGCGGGCGAGCGCCGCTGGGGGCTAGTGGCCGGCGCGCGCGCCGACGCGCTGGTGGTGGACATGGCCGACGATGCGCTGGCCGGTGTGCCGCCCGCACGGCTGCTCGATACGCTCGTCTTCAGCAGCCCGACGCGCCCCTGGCGCCATGTGCTGGTGGCGGGCCGCTTCGTGATCCGCGACGGCGCGCATGCGGCCGCGCCGGCGATCGCGCAGCGTTTCGCGCGCGTCATGCAACGGCTGTGGGCCGGCGGCGCGGACTGAGCCGCGAGCGCCCGGCGCAGCGATCCGCTTACCCTCGGCTCGCTGGCGGCGCCGGGGACTTCGGCGGCAGCAGGCGCTGTACCGCGCGCGCGGCGGCGACGGTGCCGTCCTTGACGAAACGCTCGTGGTTGACCTCGATCTGGCGCAGGTCGTACAGGTAATTGACCATGAAGCCAGCGGCCTGCGCCATGCCTTTGGGCGAGGGATCGGCCAGCCAGTTGACGCGCTCCAGGCGCGCGCCGTTGTTCAGGTGGAAGCGGGCGACCGGATCCGGCACCCGGCCGCTGCCGTCGCGCGCGCGTAGCAGGTATTCGGCGATCGCCGCCGTCAGCAACGGCCGCAGGCGCCGCGCTAGCGCCGGGTCGCGGTGCCAGGCGCCGGCGGCATCGAGCGCGGCGAGCAGCGTCCGGTCCGATGCTGGCAGCGCCGTCGCGCCGGCATCATGGCGCTGCCGCGCCAGCCACGCCATGAACTCGGGCACCGGCGACAGCGTGACGAACTGGCGCAAATTGGGCAGGTCCCGCTTCAGTTCCTCCACCACACGCTTGATCAGGAAGTTGCCCAGCGGCACGCCGCGCAGGCCGAGCTGGCAGTTGGAGATCGAGTAGAAAACGGCGGTCGTCGCCCGCTTTGCGGGCAGCGGCCGGCGCTCCGTGGCGAGCAGCGGCGCGATCGCCGCCGGCATCTCGGTGGTCAGCGCGACCTCGACGAAGATCAGCGGCTCGCCGGCCACCACCGGATGGAAGAACGCGAAGCAGCGGCGGTCCTCCGGGTCGATGCGCCGACGCAGATCGTCCCAGCTGGTGATCTCGTGCACCGCCTCGTAGCGGATGATCTTTTCCAGGATCAGCGCCGGCGTGTCCCAGTCGATGCGCTTCAGCACCAGGAAGCCCGGATTGAACCAGGAGGTGAACAGGTGCCGGAAATCCGCATCCAGCAACGCAAGGTCGGGCTCGCGGTCGAGCGCCCGCAGCAGGTCGGCGCGCATCGCCAGCAGCCGGCCCGTGCCGCCCGGGGCCCTGTTCAGGCGCCGGATGAGTTCCTGCCGCAGCGGTTCGGCGGCGGCGTGCAGCGCCATCTCGTGCCGCGGCGAGGCGTCCTCGCGGTAACGTGCCAGCGCCCGCTGCAGCCGCTCGCGGTCGGCGCCGAACTCGAGCGCCAGCCGCTTCAGAAACCCGAGCCGCTGCGCGGCGTCCAGCGCCTCGTAGCCCGCCAGCAGTTCGGCCGCGAGCGCCGTGCCGGAGGCCTCGCCGCGCTCGGAAAGCAGCGCGCGCGCCTGCGCGATTAGATCGCGGCGGCGCGCACGCGACGCCCAGCCGAGAAAGCTGCCCAGCACGCCGGCGCGCGCGGCTGCGGTGGGTTTCGCTTCGTCCTGCATCGGATCGGGGCGGCGCGCTGCCGGGCGCGCCGCGTATGCTCTGGAGGCGCTGTCGCACGTCGCGACAGCGGGGAGTCTATAGCGATGGACGCTTCGCCACGTTCGGAGCCCGCGCCGGTGGCCGCGCCGCGGCCGGCGGCGACGGTGATGGTTCTGCGCGACGGAGCGCAGGGCATGGAGGTGCTGCTGCTGCGGCGCGCGGAGCGCGCCAATGACCGCTCGAGCGGCGCCTACGTGTTTCCGGGCGGCACGCTCGATGCCGCCGATCGGGCCGTGCACGCGCACTGCCGCGGTCTGGACGACGGCGCGGCGAGCGCCCGGCTCGGCCTGCAGGCCGGCGGGCTCGACTACTACGTCGCCGCGATCCGCGAGTGCTTCGAGGAGGCCGGCCTGCTGTTCGTCTGCGGCGCCGACGGCACCGCCGTTCCGGGGCCGGCGCTCGCGGCCGAGGAGGCGCAGCGCGTGCGGGCGTCACTGCGGCGCGGCGAGCTTAGCTTCGCGGACTTCTGTGCCCGGTATGGCCTGTGGCTGGCGGCCGATCGGCTCGCCTACCACAGCCACTGGATCACCCCGCGCGGGTTGCCGAAGCGTTTCGATACCCGATTCTTCGTCGCCATGGTGCCGGAGGGCCAGCAGGTCTCGATCGACGGTGTGGAGACCGTCGAGCACCGCTGGATCCGGCCACGCGATGCGCTGGCGGGCGCGTTGCCGGGGCGCCTGCCCAACGCCACGCAGCACACCCTAGCGGCACTCGCCACGTTCGCGACCGCGCGCGAATGCGTCGCGCACGCGCAGGCGCTGCGCGAGATCGCGGTCATCGAACCGCGCATCGCGGTCGGTCCCGAAGGGCTGCAGCCGGTGATGCCCGACCACCCTGCCTATGCCGAAATCGGGCGGATCGATCCGGACGGACGGGGCATCGCGTACTGCGATCTGGCGCCGGGGCGGGCGGTGCGGCTTTCGGAGCGCATCGTGCGCGTGACAGCACCGAACGGCAACCTGATGACCGGGCCGGGTACCAATTCGTACTTCGTCGGCGATCCCCACGGCGAAGGCTGGGCGCTCATCGACCCAGGGCCTGAGGACCCGGCGCATCTTGAGGCTATCGTCGCGGCTGCGCCGGGGCCGGTACGTTGGATCCTCGTCACCCATACCCACAAGGATCATTCACCACTCGCAGCAGCTTTGAAGGCGCGTACCGGCGCGCTGCTGCTTGGCATGCGGCCGCGGCACGAAGAGTGGCAGGACTGCCGTTTCATTCCGGACCGCGAACTGGCGCACGGCGAACGGCTGCCTCTGGGCGCGCAGACCACGCTGCGCGTGATCCACACACCGGGCCATGCCTCTAACCATCTGTGCTACCTGCTGGAGGAGGAAAAGACGCTGTTTACTGGCGACCACGTGATGCAGGGCTCCACGGTGGTGATCAATCCGCCCGATGGCGACATGGCGGCCTATCTTGCGTCGCTGCGCGCATTGCTGGCGGAGGATCTGGAGTGGCTGGCGCCGGGACACGGCTTTCTGATCCCGCAGCCGCGCGCGGCGATCGAACGGTTGATCGCGCACCGGCTGGCGCGCGAGGCGCGCGTGCTGCAGGCGCTGGAGAGGCGCGGCTGCGCCAGCGTCGAGGAGCTGCTGGCCGAGGTTTACGCCGAGACGCCGCCCGTCCTTCTGCCGGTGGCGCGTCGCTCGCTGACCGCGCACCTGATCAAGCTCGCCAACGAAGGACGAGCGGCGCGGGTCGGCGATCGGTGGTTCGGTCATGCGCCCTGAGCAGGCGCTGGGTTGACGCCACGTAAGACTCGACAGGAGGCATTACTTGGCCCGGTCAGATGCACAAAGTAGTGGCGCAATCGTGCGCCCATTTTTTACTTGCAGCGATGCAGGCATCAGCTGAACACAGCGGCCAGCGCGTCGCACGCTTCGGCTCAATTGCCGTCATCGGCGCTGGTGCCGTCGGCGGCTTCGTCGCCGCGCGCCTGACGCGCGCCGGCGCACGCGTCGTGCTGGTCGGCCGCCCGGCGCAGGTGGCTGCGATCGCGAGCGACGGTCAGCAGGTGCACACTGCGGCCAGCGTACAGGTCGAGCGCGTGACGGCCCGTGCCGATCTTACCGCCGCCGACGCCGCCGACCTCGTGCTGATCTGCGTGAAGGCCTATGACAGCCAGCAGGTCGCGCAGGCGCTTGCGCCGCGGCTGCCGGCGACCGCCACCGTGTTGACGCTGCAAAACGGCCTGCAGGGCGCGGAGATCCTGGCGCGGCATTTAAAGCGGACCATTTTTGCTGGCGCCGTGTACGCAGCGGTGGAGCAGGTTGCGCCTGGCTGCGTGCGGCACGCCGGCGGCGATGGGCTGGTGCTCGGCGCGGTCGAGCCGGCGCCGGCGGCGGGGACTGCGGCAACGGCGGCTGCCTTGGCGGCGCTGTTCACGGCGGCCGGTTTTGCCGTGCGCATCGCGCAGGACATGCGCCTGGAGCTGTGGCGCAAGCTGGCGGTCAACTGCGCCTACAACGCGATCTCGGCGCTGACGCAGGCCGACTACGCGCGCATG
>JANWUU010000327.1 GCA_025057735.1 Burkholderiaceae bacterium | reverse complement strand
ACGCAGAAAGGCGCGCTGCGAATCGATGCCCAGCGTGCTCAACAGCCGCAGCGTCTGCGCGTAGGCGCCGATCAGCAGATGCTGGCCGTTGTCGAGCGCGCAGCGTTGTCCACCCAGGTCGAGCAGGACGCGCCGCGCGCGGCCGCCGGGATGCGGTGCAGCCTCCAGCACCACCACGTCGGCCCCCGTATCGGCCAGGGCGAGCGCGCACGCCAACCCCGACCAGCCGGCGCCGATCACCGCCACGCGCGGCATCAGGCGCGAACGTCCACCGCCGGGTGGCCGAAGGTCCACGTGCGCCAGGCGATCCACAGCTTGCGCAGCGGCGTCAGCGCGATGCGCTGATGCAGCACGCGGAATTGCACGCGCTCCAGTTCTTCCAGCAGCGCGAAATACAGGGCGCCCATGATCAGGCCAGGCCGCTGCGCCGGCCGCTCCGCCGGTGGCAGCGCGGCCAGCGCTTCGCGGAACAGCCCACGGGCGCGTTGCGCCTCGAAGGCCATCAGCGGCGCGAACCCGGGTACGTAACGCGCGGCCAGCACGTCGGCCACGCTGACGCCGAAGCGCTGCAGGTCCTGAAGCGGCAGATAGACGCGGCCGCGCCGCGCGTCCTCGCCGACGTCGCGCAGGATGTTCACCAGTTGCAGCGCCTGCCCCAGGCGGCGCGCGTACTCCAGCGTGGCCGGCGACGGGTCGCCGAAGATGCCGGCGGCCAGTTCGCCGACCACGCCGGCTACGAGATGGCAGTAGCGCTGCAGCCCGGCGTAATCGAGGTAACGCGTCTGCCGCAGGTCCATCATCATGCCCTCGAGGATCTGCAGCAGCCGTTCACGGGTGATCGAAAACGGCGCCAGGTGCGGCGCCAGCGCGCGCGTCACCGGATGCTGTGGCGTGCCGGCATACAACCGTTCCACCTCCTCGCGCCACCAGGCGAGCTTGGCCTGTGCGACCGACGGTTCGCTGACCGCATCCACGGCGTCGTCCACCTCGCGGCAGAAGGCATACAGGGCGGTGATGGCGCGCCGCCGCGGCGGGGGCAAGAACAGAAAGGCGTAATAGAAGCTCGAGCCACTGGCGGCCGCCCGCTGCTGGCAGTACTCGTCCGGCGTCATGCCGGCATTCTGCCCGGGCGCAGCGCGCGCAGCAGCAGCAGCATCCAATCGCGCGCGGTCAGCGTCGGCCGGCGGCGGAAGACGTCGCCGCCGACGGCGTCGATGCGCTCGGCGATTCGCAGGCCGCCCTCGATCGTCAGCCGCAGTTCCAGTCCGATACGGCCACCGAGCGCCCGCGGCAGCGGCATGCCGGCCAGCAGCAGCGTGCGCGCGCGCGCCGTCTGCGCGGCCATCAGCGCAGCCCAGGCACGGTCGGCGCGCGCGCAGGCGATCGCGCTTTCGTCGAGGCCGAAGCGCTCCAGCTCGGAACGCGGCAGATACACGCGGCCGCGGGCGTAATCGAGCGCGACGTCCTGCCAGAAGTTCACCAGTTGCAGGCCGGTACAGATGGCGTCGGAGCAGGTGGCGAGCGCGGGCTCCTGGCGGCCGAACAGGGCGAGCAGCAGGCGGCCGACCGGGTTGGCCGAGCGCCGGCAGTAGTCGAGCAACGACGCGTAATCGGGATAGCGCGTGACGTACAGATCCTGCTCGAAGGCGGACAGCAGATCGCGCAGCGGCTGCAAGGGCAGGCGATGGGTTCGGACCGCGGCGGCCAGATCCGGCCAGGCAGTCGGGCCGCCGCGCTCGATGGCGTCGAGCTGCGCGTGCAACGCGCGCAACGCGTGCGCGCGTTGCGCCGGCGGCGCGGTCCCCTCGTCGGCCAGATCGTCGGCATGGCGCGCGAAGCGGTACAGCGCCCGCACGGCGGCGCGCACGCCGCGCGGCAGCAGCAGCGACGCGACCGGAAAATTTTCGTAATGCCCGACGCCCACGCGGCGACGCTAGCATGCGCCGGCGCGACGTTCCGATAGAATCGGACGCACACGCAGCGCTGCCGCGCGCGTGTGCAGTGCATCGCACGCGAAGGTGGCGAAATTGGTAGACGCACCAGGTTTAGGTCCTGACGCCTTCACCGGCGTGTGGGTTCGAGTCCCACCCTTCGCACCAGTTTGACCCGCGCCCCGGTGCCGGCGGCGCCCTTTCAAAAAGAGCCATGTCGCAGTCGATCGAAACCCTCGGTGCGCTGCAGCGGCGCATCCGCCTGACCGTCCCCGCCGCCGAGCTGCAGCGCGAGGTGCAGGCGCGCCTGGTGCGTCTGGCGCGCACGCTGAAGATGCCCGGCTTCCGGCCCGGCAAGGTGCCGCTGAAGATGGTTGCCGCCTCCTATGGCGCGCAGGTGCAGTCCGAGGTCTTGAACGACAAGATCGGCGCCGCCTTCAATGCCGCCGTCTCGGCGAACCGGCTGCGCGTCGCCGGCACCCCGCGCGTCGAGGCGCAGGAAGGCGCAGGCGGGGACGACTTGTCTTTCACGGCCACTTTCGAGGTTTTCCCGGAGATCAAGCTGGGCGACCTGTCGGCGCTGCGCATCGAGCGGCCGGTGTGCCCGGTCGGCGACGCCGAGGTGGACAAGACGATCGAGATCATGCGCCGCCAACGCGCGACCTTCGAGGCGGTCGAGCGGCCCGCCGCCGACGGTGACCGCGTGACCGTCGACTTCGTCGGCAAGATCGACGGTACCCCGTTTGCCGGCGGCAGCGGAACGGACGTGCCGTTTACGCTCGGCCAGGGGCGCATGCTGCCCGAGTTCGAGTCGGCCGTGCGCGGCATGCGCGCGGGCGAGCAAAAGACCTTCGAACTCACGTTTCCGGCGGACTATCGCGCCGCCGAGCTGGCCGGCAAGCGCGCGACCTTCGATGTCACCGTCAAGCGGGTCGAGCAAATGCGCCTGCCGGCCGTGGATGCCGACTTCGCGCGCGCGCTCGGGGTGGCCGACGGCGATCTGCAGAAGATGCGTAGCGAGGTGCGCGCCAACCTCGAACGGGAGGTGGCGGCCCGGCTGCGCGCCCGCACGCGCGACGCGGTGATGCAGGCCCTGCTGACGCTGGCGGATTTCGAGTTGCCGAATGCTCTGGTGGCGGCCGAGCAGCAGCGTCTGGCGGAGATGACGCGCGCCGATCTGGCGGGGCGTGGGGTGAAGACGGAGGGGCAGGGCGGGCTGCCACCGGAGCTGTTCGCCGAGCAGGCGCAGCGGCGCGTGCGGCTTGGTCTGCTGCTGGCCGAGATCGTGCAATCGCAGAAATTGCAGGCGCGCCCCGACCAGGTACGGCGCACGATCGAGGAGCTTGCGCAAAGCTACGAGAAGCCGGCCGAGGTGATCCAGTGGTACCTCGGCAACCGCGAGCGTCTGGCGGAGCTGGAGAACGCGGTGACCGAAGACAACGTCGTCGATTGGGTTCTGCAGCGCGCGCAAACCACCGAGCGCGCCGTGCCCTTTGACGAACTGATGGGTCCGAGCCGACAGGCCGCCGCATGACACGGAGTGAACAAATGAACGGCAAGCAAGGATTCGCGCCGGAAGGTCTCGGCATGGTGCCGATCGTCATCGAGCAGAGCGGGCGCGGCGAACGTGCGTACGACATCTACTCGCGCCTGCTGCGCGACCGCGTCGTGTTCCTGGTCGGACCGGTCAACGAACAGACCGCCAACCTGGTCGTCGCCCAGCTGCTGTTCCTGGAGTCCGAGAACCCCGACAAGGACATCGCGCTGTACATCAACTCGCCGGGCGGCTCGGTGTACGCCGGCATGGCGATTTACGACACGATGCAGTTCATCAAACCGGACGTATCCACCATCTGCGTCGGCATGGCGGCCAGCATGGGCGCGTTTCTGTTAGCCGCCGGCGCCAAGGGCAAGCGCTACGCCCTGCCGAACTCCCGCATCATGATCCATCAGCCCTCGGGGGGGTCGCAGGGGCAGGCGTCCGACATCGAGATCCAGGCACGCGAAATCCTGTATCTGCGCGACCGCATCAACGCGATCCTCGCGCAGCGGACCGGACAGTCGGTGGAGAAGATTCGCGCCGACAGCGACCGCGACAACTTCATGTCGGCGGAGGATGCAGTAAAGTACGGACTGATCGACAAGATCTTCGTCAAACGCGGCGAGACGGTGTAGGCGGCGCTGCAGCGAGGGCAGACGGGTTATGTCGGACAAGAAGGGCGCGGGCGAAAAACTTCTGTATTGCTCCTTCTGCGGCAAGAGCCAGCACGAGGTCAAGAAGCTGATCGCCGGACCGTCGGTGTTCATCTGCGATGAGTGCATCGACCTGTGCAACGACATCATCCGCGACGAATCGGGCACCGAGGCCGCGGCCGGCGGCGGCCGCTCCGACCTGCCCACGCCGAGCGAGATCAAGGCCATTCTCGACCAGTACGTCATCGGCCAGGAGAAGGCGAAACGCATCCTGGCGGTGGCGGTCTACAACCACTACAAGCGTCTGAAGCACCTGAACGCGAAGGATGACGTCGAGCTGGCCAAGAGCAACATCCTGCTCATCGGGCCCACCGGCTCGGGCAAGACGCTGCTGGCGCAGACGCTGGCGCGCCTGCTGAACGTGCCATTCGTGATCGCCGACGCCACCACGCTGACCGAAGCCGGTTACGTCGGCGAGGACGTGGAAAACATCATCCAGAAGCTGCTGCAGAACTGCAATTACGAGGTCGAGAAGGCGCAGCGCGGCATCGTCTATATCGACGAGATCGACAAGATTTCGCGCAAGAGCGATAACCCGTCGATCACGCGCGACGTCTCCGGCGAGGGCGTGCAGCAGGCGCTGCTGAAGCTGATCGAGGGCACGATCGCGGCGGTGCCGCCGCAGGGCGGACGCAAGCACCCGAACCAGGATTTCGTGCAGATCGACACCACCAACATCCTGTTCATCTGCGGGGGCGCCTTCGACGGCCTGGAGAAGATCATCCGCAACCG
>JANWUU010000254.1 GCA_025057735.1 Burkholderiaceae bacterium | reverse complement strand
CGACTTCCGCCGTCAGCTCCTCGACGCGGCGGGTGAGCGCGGCGATCTCGCGGCTGGTGGGCACGCCCAGACGCCCCAACGCGCGCTCGACGCGCTGCTCGAACACGCGCTCCAGCTTGTCCCACGTGCCGTCTGCCTGCTCCTGCAACTGGCCGGCCACCTTGGCGAATTTGCCGCTGACCTCGGCCAGCTTCTCCTCGGTCAACTTCACGGTGCGCTTTTGAATCGCGCTGCCTTCCTTGACCAGCGCCTCGAACACCTTGCGGCCTTCTTCCTGCGTCTTGGCGAAGGCGCCCAGCCCGGCGAGCCAGATCTGCTGCGCGGAGGCCTTGATCGCCGCGGCAAGTTCGCTGTCCTGCTTCGCTTCGGCCATCGCTTTCAGCTTCTTCACCATCGTCGGCTCCTTCGCGGGTTGCACCGCCTTCAGTGTAGTGGTGCCCATTTGAGGGCGTCATCTAGACGGCGAGGCGGTGGCGGCTTGCGCCGCCGCCGCCCGGCACTTCACAATGGACCGGACATGGGAGGAGACACGAGCAGGACCACGGCGCGCGCAAGGCGCGGCGCCGCCACCGCGGGCGCGCGGCGGCGCCTGTCGGTGCCGGCGCTGGCGCAGCAGGTGCGCGCGTGGGCCGAGTCCGCCCTCGGCATCGCCGGCGCCGCGCTGGAACTGAAGCTGGCCGCCGCCGCGCAGGCGCGCACGCCGGCTCAGCAGGAACTGCTGCGTCAGGCAGGCCGCTGGCTGCAACGGGCGCGGCGCGCGGCGGGCTACACGCTGGCGGATTTGGGGCGCGCCATCGACCTGCGCGATCCGGCGCTGCTGGCGCTGGTCGAAAACGGCTGCGGCCCTGCCATTCGAGGTGATCCTGCGTCGTCGGCCGTGCTCGGCCGCAACGATCCGATCGAGTTCGCCGTCAAGCTGACGCGCACCGCGCGGCCCGAGCTGTGGCGGACGCCGGAGCGCCTGGGCGTCGGCCGTCTGCTGCTGCAGTCGGCGCGCGAGCGCGCTTTCGCCAACGTCTATCGCGCACACGAGGCGACCCGCAGGCTAAGCGACGCGGAATTCGCCGCCCTGCTGCGGCTGGTCGACGCGGCGGTGCGGCTCGCAATGGCCTTCCGTGCCCAGGAGCCGGGGGTTTTCCCGCGGCCGCGCGCGCGCAAACGCAGGGATGTGCGAACCTAGACGCGACGGGCGCCGGCCCGACGCGCTGGCCAAGAAGGCAATTTGGACGAAAGAGACGAGGACGATGGAAAAGATTTGGCTGAAGAGCTACCCGCCGGGCGTGCCCGCCGAGGTGCGCACCGACCGTTACCGCTCGATCCCGGAAATGCTGCAGACAAGCTTCGAGCGGTACCGCGAGCGGCCGGCGTACCGCTGCATGGGCAAGAGCATCACCTTCGGCGACGTCGAGCGCATGTCGGCGCAGTTCGGCGCCTGGCTGCAGAGCAAGGGGCTAGCCAAGGGCACGCGGGTGGCGGTGATGATGCCGAATATCCTGCAGTACCCGATCGCCGTCTTCGGCATCCTGCGCGCCGGCTACATCGTGGTCAACGTCAATCCGCTGTACACGCCGCGCGAGCTCGAGCATCAGCTCAAGGATTCGGGCGCGGAGGCGATCGTCATTCTGGAGAATTTCGCCACCACGCTGCAGCAGGTGATCGCACGGACGCCGGTCAAGCATGTGGTGGTGGCGGCGCTCGGCGACCTGCTCGGCGTCAAGGGCGTGCTCGTCAATCTGGTGGTGCGCAAGGTGAAGAAGATGGTGCCAGCGTATGCGCTGCCGGGTGCCGTGCGCTTCAACGACGCGCTCGCCGAGGGTGCGCGTGCGGACCTGCGGCCGGTGGCGATCGAGCCGGAGGACATCGCCTTCCTTCAGTACACGGGCGGCACCACCGGCGTCTCCAAGGGCGCGATGCTCACGCACCGCAACATCCTGGCTAACCTCGAGCAGGTGCAGGCGTGGTTCGCGCCGACCAAGGACGAGAACAATCCGCACGTGATGGTGGCGCCGCTGCCGCTCTACCACATCTACGCGCTGACCTGTAACTGCCTGTACCTGGCGGCCGACGGCGGCTGCTGCCTGCTGATCCCGAACCCGCGCGACATCCCCGCGTTTATCAAGGAGCTGCAGCACAACCGCTTCACCGCCTTCACGGGCCTCAACACCTTGTATAACGCGCTGCTGAATCACCCGGACTTCGGCAAGATCAACTTTTCCCACCTGCGGCTGGCCACGGCCGGCGGCATGGCGATGCAGACATCGGTGGCGAAGCGCTGGCAGGAAGCCACCGGCGTGCCGATCCTGGAGGGCTACGGTCTGACCGAGACCTCACCAGTGGCGACCACCAATCCGGTCAACATTAAGGAGCACACCGGCACGATCGGGCTGCCGCTGCCCTCGACCGTCATCACGATCCGCGACGACGCCGGCAACGTCCTGCCGCCGGGACAGGTCGGCGAAATCTGCATTGCCGGGCCGCAAGTCATGAAGGGCTACTGGAACCGGCCGGACGAGACGGCCAAGGTCATGACGGCCGACGGGGCCTTTCGCACCGGCGACATCGGCGTGATGGACGAGCGCGGCTTCATCAAGATCGTCGACCGCAAGAAGGACATGATCCTGGTGTCCGGCTTCAACGTGTACCCGAACGAGATCGAGGATGTGGTCGCGTCCTGCCCGGGCGTGCTGGAGTGCGCGGTCATCGGCGTGCCGGACGAGAAGTCGGGCGAGGTGCCGAAGGTGTACGTGGTGAAGAAGGATCCGGCGCTGACCGAGCAACAGGTGCTGGAACACTGCCGCAAGAACCTGACGGCCTACAAGGTGCCGCGCTACGTCGAGTTTCGCAGCGAGCTGCCGAAGACGCCGGTGGGCAAGATCCTGCGCCGGGCCCTGCGCGACGAGCCGGCCCAGAAGGCGGCCTGAGCCGCGCTGCGGCGGGACGGCATCGAGCGCCCGCGCTTGGAAGACTACGCCTGGCGCTTGTGGGACTACTGGGAGCAACACCTCGATCCCGACCTGGCCATCGACCGCACCCTCAAGGGGCAGGTGCAAGGCAAGGTGGTGCTGGTCACCGGCGGCTCCTCCGGGATCGGGCTGGCCGCCGCGCACAAGATCGCGCAGGCCGGCGCGATCACGGTGATCGTCGGCCGCGACCAGGCCAAGCTCGACGCCGCCAAGGGGGAGATCGACGCTGCGCTGGCCGCCGCCGGCAATCCGAACGGCGGCCAGGTGGTGACGCTGGCGGCGGACCTCGCCGACATGGAAAGCGCCGACCGGATGGTGGCCTGGCTGGTGGAGAAGTACGGTGGGGTGGATGTCCTGATCAACAACGCCGGACGCTCCATCCGGCGCGCGATCGAGAACAGCTACGATCGCTTTCACGATTTCGAGCGCACGATGCAGCTCAATTACTTCGGCTGCCTGCGCACCACGCTCGGCCTGCTGCCGCACATGGTG
>JANWUU010000251.1 GCA_025057735.1 Burkholderiaceae bacterium | reverse complement strand
GTGGCGGCGCTGCCGCGGCGCGTGAAGACCTGGATGACCGCGCCCATCGCGCCGCTGCCATAAAGTGACGTGAGCGGCCCGCGCACAATCTCAATGCGCTCGATGAGCTCAAGCGGCAGGTTGTCCAGCGAGGGGGTACCTCGGGTGGCGGAACTGAGCGGCACGCCGTCGACCAGCAGCAGGACGTGGCGGAACTCCAGTCCGCGCACGAAGACCGATGCGGTCTTGCCCAAACCGCCGTTGGCGGCGAACTGGATGCCGGCGGTGCCGGCCAGCACCTCCGCCAGCGTGCGTGCTTCGGATTTCTCCAGATCGGCGCGCGTCAGGACGGTGGTTTCGGCCACGACGTTTGAGGCGCGCTGCTCTGTGCGCGTGGCGGTGATGACGACCGGATCGAGGGTGGTCTGGGCGAGGGCGGCGTTTATTAAAGTGCCGAAAAGAAAAGCAAGCGCGGACCCGTAGGCACGCACGGCGAAAGACATCGACGGCTCCCGAGATGTGGACACGAGCCCCGCGCCTCCCCGCGCGGGAACCCCGACTCGGCGTGCTGCGCACGCCCCCTTGCTGGCCGGTATCCGGGCTGGCGGAGTGACTTCCTGCGGCCTTCCCAGGCCAAGCCCAGTGGCGCGTCAGGCAGGAAGCGAGGCGAACCTCATCCGCTTACCGTTGCGGGGGGCAGCTCGGGTTGGGCGCAGCGCGCCTCCCCGATTCCCGTTTAACCGCGCCGCGCGAGCGGCGACGCGAGCACCAGCGGCTTCAATCTATCGGCGAGTTGACGTGCACGTCAAGTTGTGTGGCTCAGGTGCCGCAGAACGTCATGTAGCTGCGCGTGAATTCCACCGGCGCGGGCGTAGCGTAGTCGGCCAGCAGCGGGTCGTCGTCGAACGGCCGGCGCACGGCCGCCAGCAGCCGCTCAAAGGGTCCGAGGTCGCCAGCGTCGGTGGCTGCGGCGAGCACTTCCTCGACCCGGTGGGTGCGCGGGATAACGCGCGGGTTGGCCAGCCGCAGCGCCGCGGCGCGACGCGCGCTTGCGCCCGCGTCGGCGCCGTCTTCGGCGGCGCAGCGCGCGCGCCAGCGCGCCAGCCAGGCCGAGACGGCCGCCTCGTCGGCGATCTGTGCGCGCAGCGGCGCCTCGTCACCGGCGGCAGCAGCCGCCAGCGCGCGGTAACTGGCGGTGAAGTCGGCGCGGGCAGCAGCCAGCAGCGCCAGCCAGTCGTCGATCAGCCGCGCATCCTCGGGCTGCTCGGTGGCAAGGCCGAGCTTGGCGCGCTGCCCGGCGCGCAGCGCGGTTTCGTAATCGGCGGCGAAATCGTTCAACACGGCGCGCGCCTTCGCCAGCGCGGCTTCGCGATCGGCGTCCAGCAGCGGCAGCAGTGCTTCGGCCAGCCGCGCGAGATTCCACAGCGCGATCGGCGGCTGGTTGCCGTAGGCATAGCGGCCATAGTGGTCGATCGAACTGAAGACGGTGGCTGGGTCGTAGGCGTCCATGAAGGCGCAGGGCCCGAAGTCGATCGATTCGCCCGCGATCGACATGTTGTCCGTGTTCATCACGCCGTGGATGAAACCGACGTTCATCCAGCGCGCGATCAACTCGGCCTGCCGGCGCGCCACCGCCTGCAGCAGCCGCAGGTACCGGTCCGGCTTGCCGGCAAGCGGCGGATAATGGCGCGCGATCGCGTAATCGGCTAACCGTTGCAACAGCGCCTCGTCGCTGCGCGCGGCGACGTATTCGAACGTGCCGACGCGCAGGTGACTTGCGGCCACCCGCGTCAGCACCGCCCCGGGCAGCGCCCGCTCGCGAAACACCGGCTCGCCGGTGGCCACCACCGCCAGCGCGCGCGTGGTCGGGATGCCGAGCGCGTGCAGCGCCTCGCCGATTATTACCTCGCGCAACATCGGGCCGACCGCGGCTTTGCCGTCGCCATTGCGCGCAAACGGGGTGGGCCCAGAGCCCTTGAAGGCGAGATCGCGCAGCCGGCCGCTGCGGTCGCGCGCCTCACCCAGCAGTAGCGCGCGACCGTCGCCCAGCCGCGGCACGAAACCGCCGAACTGGTGCCCCGCGTAGACCTGCGCGACGGGCTTTACACCCTCCGGAACGATGTTGCCGGATAACACCTGCGCGAGCGTCTCCTCGTCCCAGTCGGCGCAGGGCAGCGCCAATTCGGCGGCAAGCGCGCGGTTGAAATACAGCAAGGTCGGTACCGGCACGGTGCGCGGGCGCCAGTCCACGCAGAGTTCCGGCAGGGTATCTGCGAACTCGCGACGCAGCGGCAGCGACAGCGCTTCGGTGAGCATCGCGGCAAGCTTGCCACAGCGGGCCATCGTAAACGCGTATACCCGATGGGGCTATGGCGGCGGCACCCAGCCGCACCGATAGACTTGCAGCAGCGGAAGACGGACGGAGCGAAGCGATGCCCTTTCGGTTCGCACTGCCGGCGGCGGATCTGGCCCCCGGCAAGATGCGGTGCGTGCAACTGGACGGCCGGCGCATCCTGGTGGCCAACGTCGACGGCCGCTTCTGCGCGGTGGACGACACCTGCACGCATGAGGACGCGTCGCTGGCGCGCGGCGTGCTGCGGGGGCAGTGGGTGAAATGCCCGCTGCATGGCAGCCGCTTCAACGTCTGCACCGGCGAGGTGGCCGAAGAGCCCGCCGAGCAGAACCTGCGCACCTACCCGGTCAAGGTG
>JANWUU010000231.1 GCA_025057735.1 Burkholderiaceae bacterium | reverse complement strand
TCCACCTCCGCGGTGTACACCTTGTAACCGCCGCGGTTGATCAGATCCTTCTTGCGGTCGAACACCCGCACGAAGCCTTGGTCGTCGATCGAACCCAGATCGCCGGAGTGCCAGAAGCCGGCCGTGAATTCGCGCGCGGTGGCGGCCGGATCGTTCCAGTAGCCCGGCACGACCATCGGCCCGCGGATCCAGATCTCGCCCGGTTCGCCGCGCGGCACCTCGCGGCCGTTGTCATCCATCACGACGATCTCGGCGCACGGAACCGGCAGGCCCACGCTGTCCAGGTGGTCGCGCGTGTACTGCGGCGGCATGATGGTTGCCGGCGACGTGGTCTCGGTCGCGCCGTACAGGTTCATCAGTTGCAGCCGCGGCAGTCGCTCGGCGCAGCGTTCGATGGTGGCGAGTGGCATCGGCGCGCCGCCGTAGCCGCCGATGCGCCAGGCGGACAGGTCGTGCGCGGCGAAATCCGGCTGCAGCAGACACAGGTTGTACATCGCCGGCACCAGCACGGTGTGCGTCATCTTCTCGCGCGCCGCGAGCGCGAGAAAATCGGCCGCCTTGAACGTCGGCATCACGATCAGCGTGCCTCCTGCCAGCAGTTGGGTGGCGATCAGCGCGATCACCCCAGTGACGTGCGACAGCGGCACCGCGGCGATCGAACGGTCGCGTTCGGTCAGCGCCATCGCCTGCACGTAGTGCATGGCCGAGTGCACGTAGCCCAAGTGCGTGAGCATCGCACCTTTGGGTCGGCCCGTGGTACCAGAGGTGTACAGGATCGTCGCGACGTCTTCCTCGTGCGCTTCCTCGTACGGCGGCGCGTCGGCACAGGCGAGCAGCGCGTCGAAGCGCGCGATCGGGATACGGTGCGCCAGCGCCGGGACGTCGCGCTCTGGGGGCAGCCGCGTGGCCAGGTCCGTCTCGTGCACGAGGAGCTTTGCGCCACAGTGGTTCAACACATAGGCAAGCTCGGGCGTCTGCTCGCGGACGTTGACCGGCACCGCGATCGCGCCCAGTCGCAATGCCGCCAGCAGCACGATCACGAACTCGTTGCGATTGCCAAGCAGCAGCGCCACGCGGTCGCCGCGCGCGATGCCGTGCGTTGCCAGTCCGGCGGCCACCCGTTCGACGCGCTGCGCAAGCTCGCTCCAGTTGTAGCGCTCGTCGCCGCACACCAGCGCCTCGCCGTGCGGATTGCGCGCGACGGCGGCGCGGAACATCGCGAAGGCGCTCGGCGGCCGCGCGGCGAAACAGCGTACGACGCGGTCGCCGAAGTGCGTTTCGTGCCGGATGCCGCTCATCGTCGAAGCACGCCGGTCAGTGCCGAATGCAGATCTTGCCGAAGTGCGCACCGCTGCGCAGGTAGTCGAGCGCCTCGCGCAGCGCCTCGAAGGCGAACACGCGGTCGATGACCGGCCGCAGGCGGTGCTGCTCGATCGCCCGCAGCATCGCCTCGAAGCCGTCGCGGTGGCCGACCGTGATGCCCTGCAACCGTACCTGCCGCGTCACCACGTGCCCCAGCGGGGCGGAGAGCGCCGACCCCGACAGCACGCCGATCAGCGAGATCGTGCCCCCGGGGCGGATCGCGCGCAGCGACTGCGGCAGCGTCTGCTCGCCGCCCAGTTCGACGATGTGATCGAAGCCGCGCCCGCCGGTCACTTCGCGCGCGGGCCGGTACCACTCCGGCGTGCTGCGATAGTTGATGCCGGCATCGGCGCCAAGCGACCGTGCGCGCGCCAGTTTCTCGTCGCTGGAGGAGATCACCGTCACGTGCGCCCCCAGCAGCTTCGCAAACTGCAACGCGAACAGCGCCACGCCGCCGGTGCCCTGCACCAGCACGCGCGCGCCGGGCGCCAGCCGCTCGTAGGTGACGAGCGCGCTCCAGGCCGTGAGCGCCGCGCAGGGCAGGGTGGCCGCCTCCTCGTCGGTCAGATGCGCGGGCACCTTCACCACCCCCTGCTCGGACAGGCACATGAAATCGGCCATCGTGCCGTCCAGCGGCCCGCCGAGCGTCTGCGTCAGGCGCTCCAGGTCCGGCTCGCCCGCGATCCAGCCCTGCGCAAAGCAGGGGCAGACGCGGTCGCCGACCTTGACCCGCGTCACGCCGCTGCCGACCTCTACGACCTCGCCCACGCCGTCGGAGATCGGGATCAGCGGCAGATTGCCGGTGAACGAACCGTAGCCGCGGTTCGGCACCACGAGGTCGCGGTAGTTGAGGGAGGCGGCCTTCATTTTCAGCAGCACCTGCCCGGGGCCGGGCGTGGGATCCGGCCGCGTGGCCAGCCGCAGATGGTCGAGCCCCCAGTCGTCCTGGATCTGGAACACGCGCATCGTGATCACTCCGTCTGCGCCGGGATCGCGCGCACCGACAGCACGCCGTCGATGGCCGCGATGGCGTCGATCACGCTCTGCTCGACCGGGCTGTCGACGTCGACGAGCGTGTAGGCCATCTCGCCGCGGCTCTTGTTGATCATGTTGTGGAT
>JANWUU010000154.1 GCA_025057735.1 Burkholderiaceae bacterium | reverse complement strand
GGTGCTGGCGATGCCGCCGCAGGCGCGGTTTTCCGTGCCGTCCACGAGCCGGGCGTTCCTGCAGGCGTTACTGGCGCGTCTCGGTCGCGGCGCAGCGGCGCCGCGCGGCTTCGATCGTGCGCAAGCGCGGGCACTTCGTGCGCGCCTGCAGGACCGGCGTTCGGGCGGTCCGTCCGATGCGCGCATCGGCGGCGTCGCGGCGCAGGAGTTTTTCGCCACATTGCGGCGGGCGATTCCCGCCGACGGCTGCCTCGTGCTGGATTCCGGCATGCATCAGTTGCTGGCGCGCCGCCATTTCATGGCCCTGCAGCCGCGCAGCCTGCTGTTTCCGACCGACTTCCAGTCGATGGCCTTCGCGCTGCCAGCTGCCATCGGTGCGAAGCTGGCGCGGCCCGATGCGGCCGTGGTTGCCCTGCTGGGGGATGGCGGCTTCGCGATGAGCGGCATGGAGCTGCGCACGGCCGTCAAGCATCGTCTGGCTTTACCGGTCATCGTGTTGGCCGATGGTGCGCTCGGGCTCATCCGGCTGGACCAACTGCTTGCGCACGGCCACGCGCATGCAACGGATCTCTCGCCTTTCGACTATGCGGCAATGGCCGATGCGGTCGGCTGCGTGTACGCGCAGGCCACGGGTGAAGACATCGAGGCGCAGGTGCGGGCGGCGTTCGAACGCAGGGGGCCGACGCTGATCGTCGTACCGGTCGGCGACGCCCCGGCGCTGCGCCGTGCCGTGCAGCGTCGACGCCTGCACGGGGCGCTGAGGGCGGCGCTCGGCGAGCGGCTGCTGGCGACCCTGCGCAGGCTGCGCGGCCGTTCCTGAGCCGCCGCGATCCCGGCGGCGCGGGCCGTCTTACTCGGCCGGGAGCCGGTCTCGTGCGCGGTTTGCGACGCGCAGCGGGTCGCCTGCTGCCGCGACCGGGGTGGGGATGCGTTCCGCGATCGACCGGTCCAGCTCGCTCGCCAGGGCCTGCACGAACCGTTCGTCCCGCATGCTCAGGTAATGGGTGCGAAACGGTCCGAAGCGCGCGACGAGCCGTGCGGCACCTTGCGAGGGCTCGCCCACCGCAAGGCGAACGGCGCGCAGCGCGGCGGCGTAGGGCCGCAGCTGCGCAGCCAGCAGTCCGGCGTAGGCAGTGTGCGGCTCCACCAGCAGGAGGTCGCCGTCGTACGGGGCGAGCGGGTAAGCGCGCTGGGCGCGCAGCTGCAGGGCATACTGGATCGCGATCCGTCGGACGCTCTCCGGATCGGTGCCGGGCACGATCTCGACCATGCGCTGCTGAAGCCGGGAGAGCGCAGCCTCGGGCGGCTGCGCTGGCACGTCTGCCTCCGAGAGCGCGAGCGGCAGCCCCGAGTTGAGCTCCAGGAGCGCCGACAGCCCCAGGATGTGTCCGCGTGCCGTCGTGGCGTCCTGCGCGATCTGCGCGATTTCCTCCGCCGAGGCGTGAAATCCCGCGCCGCTTGCGGGCGCCGCCGAGCACAGCAGCGGGGCAAGCGGGCGGCGCGCCAGTGCCAGCAGGCGAACGAACCTCCGGAACCAGGCCGGGCGGTGAGTCGCGCGCCACGCCCACCACCCGAAGCGCCCGCGCAGGTCGCCCTCGAGTCCGAGAGGATCGATGAGCGCCAGCAGTGCGACGCGCGCAGACCGCTGGCGCAAGCGGCGCGCGATCTCGTAGCCGAAAGCGCCCGCCGACGAGTAGGCAACGATCAGGTACGGTCCCTCGGGCAGGCGGGCCCGTATGGCCTCAAGGTAGCGCTCGGCCCAGCGGGCGAAAGGTTCGGCCAGGTCGCGTTCGCCGGTCACGTAAGGATCCCGGATACCGACGATTTCGCCGCCGTAGCGCAGGCTCTCGGCGAGCCTGCGGTAGGCGCCGACCGTACCGCCGGCCGAGGCCACGCAGAACAGCGGTGGCAGCGCGGGATCGAACGCACGCCGCAGCGTGACCAGCAGCGACGACGGTGCCGGCGCCGCGACGCTCGCGTGGCCATCCGTGCCGCCGAGCGCGGATGCCATGGCGGCCAGCGTCGGATGCTCGTAGGCAAAGCGCTCGGGCAGCTGTTCGCGCGCCAGTCCGAACGCCTCGCGCAGTCGCAACATGAGGGCGGCCACCGTCAGCGAGCTGCCGCCGACCTCGAAAAAGCTGCTGTCGCGTTGGAAGTTTCGGTGTCCGAGGACGCCTGCCCACGCGGCGGCGATGCGACCTTCCAGCGACGACGCTGCGGGCGCAGCCTGCGGCATCGCGCGGGCGGTGCGCGCCTCGGCGAGCAGGCGGCGGCGGTCGAGCTTGCCGCGCTCCGTCAGCGGGAAGGCGTCCACGCCGTACAGGGCCGCCGGCACCATATAGGGCACCAGCCGCTCCCGCAGCACGCGAAAGACATCGGCGAGCGGCACTGACGCCGGCGTGAAGAATCCGATCAGCACGCGCTCGCCGCCGGTGTCACCGTCGACCACGACGGCGGCCTGCATGACGCCCGGGCAGGCGGCGATCGCGCGCTCGACCTCCGCCAGTTCGACCCGGAAACCGCGGATCTTCACCGTATCGTCGGCACGTCCGACGTAGTGAAGGGCCCCGTCTTCTGCGACGCGCACGTCATCGCGCGTGTCGTACAGCGCACCGCCGCCATCCGGGCGAGGCAACAGCACGCGCGCCGTGAGCTCAGGCGCCCCGAGATAGCGCTCGAACAGCGCCGGCCCGGCAATGTACAGGCGGCCGATCGCGCCGGCGGCGACGGGACGGCGTTCGGAATCGAGCACCTGGACCTGCACGTCGGGGGAAATCGGGCGCCCGAGCGGCAGCTCCGACGCAGTGGGATCGAGCGCACGCAGATCGGAGAGGAGCGTGGAGCTCGCCTCGGTGCTGCCGTAGATCGAATACAGGGAAGTGGTCGCCGGGAAGGCGGCGAGGATGCGACGCGCCAGCGACACGGGCAGGTGCTCGCCCATCAGGACCAGCACGCGCAGTCCGGGGGGCCGGAAGTCCGGCAGGTCGAGACTCGCCTGCATGGCGCTCGGCACGACCAGCAGCCGCGTCACGTTCCGCGTGCGCACGATCTGCCAGAACCGCTCGAGGTCGCGCGCTTCGTCGTCTGAGCACACCACGGTGGGAGCGCCGGCGAGCAGCGGTTCGAACAGCTCGTAAATGCCATGCGTCGTGGTGACCTGCGCCTTGTGGCATCCGACATCGTCCTCCGCGAAAGGATGCGTCTGCCAGGTCCAGCGTAGGCGATGCATGAAGGAGCGGTGGCTGCGGACGATCAGCTTCGGCACGCCGGTGGAGCCGGAGGAGGCCAGCACGAAGGCGGGCTGCTCGGCTGCCAGCGCATCGGGTGCAGCGGCGTCGGCGAGCCCGGTGCCGCGCGGTACGGCCCTGACATCGACCGCCGGCGCCGTCATCGACAGTTGCGCTGGCAGAGCCCCGGCGTGCAGGACGGCGGCTGGCCGTGCGACATCGACGATGGCCTGCAGCCTGCGCAACGGAAAGTTGGTCGGCAGCGGCAACACCGTGACGCCAGCGCGCAGGGCCCCGAGCACGGCAGCAGCCCAGTCCATGCACCGGTCCAGATACAGCATCACCAACGCGTCCGTCGCCAGCGCGTACCTTTGCAAGGCGGCCGCAATGGCCGCACTGCGCGACTCGAGCTCGCGGTAGGTGAGCTGACGGTCGCCGGCGAGCAGGGCAACGCGTTCGGGAGTGCGTTGCGCCTGCGCAAGGAAGAGGCGCTCGAGACGAT
>JANWUU010000139.1 GCA_025057735.1 Burkholderiaceae bacterium | reverse complement strand
CGCCTCGCGGTACTTGGCGACCGTGCGCCGCGCCACCACGATGCCCTGCTCGCCGAGCAGCTCCGCGATCCTGCTGTCCGACAATGGCTGGGTGGGATCCTCCGCTGCGATCAGTTGCTTGATCAAGGCGCGGATCGCCGTACTGGAGGCCGCGCCGCCCGAATCGGTCGCCACATGGCTGCCGAAGAAATACTTGAGCTCGTACACGCCGAACGGCGTCGCCATGTATTTGTTGGAGGTGACGCGCGAGACCGTCGATTCGTGCAGGCCGACCGTGTCGGCGATCTCGCGCAGCACCAGCGGCCGCATCGCGACCGCCCCGTGGCTGAAGAAAGCCTGCTGGCGATCGACGATCGCTTGCGCCACGCGCAGGATGGTGTCGAAGCGCTGTTGCACGTTGCGGATCAGCCAGCGCGCCTCCTGCACGCGCTGCGACCAGGGCGAGGCGCCGTGGCCGTTGCGGGCGCGCCGCAGGATGTCCGCATAGGCCTGGTTGATGCGCAGGCGCGGCATCACCTCGGAGTTCAGCTGCGCGACCCACCGGTTCCTGCTGCGACGGACGAAAATGTCGGGCACCACGTATTCGGGACCGCTGGAGGCAAAGCCTACGCCCGGATGCGGATTCAGTCCACGGATCAGCGCATGCGCGGCCCGCAGTTCGTCGTCGCTGCAGCCCAACTGCTTACGTAGTTTCGCGTAGTCGCACATCGCCAACAGCGGCAAGTGTTCGCTGACGATGCGCCGCGCCAGCGTCAGCGTGCCACGTTGCGCTGCGTCGGGGCACGCGCGCAGGCGGGCGTCGATCTGGATGGCCAGGCACTCGGCCGCGCTGCGCGCTCCCACCCCGGCCGGATCGAAGCTCTGCAGCAGCTTCAGGGCCGCCTCCAGCTCTTCGGGCTCGACCTGGGCCTCGGGGGGGCACAACGCGAGCAACTCCGGAAGCGGGGTGGTCAGGTAGCCGTCGTCGTCCAGCGCATCGATCAGCATTTCCACCAGGGCGCGGTCGCGCGGCGAGGCGCTGGTCGCGGCGAGCTGCTGGCGCAGATGCTCGGCCAGGGTTGGCTGCGCGGCGGCCCAGGCCTGCGGACCGGCGTCGTCTTCGTCCCGCTCGGCGCGGGCGGATCCGCCCCAGTCGGTCAGGCCGTCGCCGTCGAAACCATCCTCGGCGCCCGGTGCCAGTGCCGCCGGCTCCTCGCCGCCGGCCATCCCGTCGAAGTGGCTGACCACGATCGCGCCGTCGGCAGCCACGCGCAGCGGTGTGGCCAGGGGATCGTCGTCGCGCTCCAGCAGGGGATTGTCGGCGAGCGCCTGCTCGATTTCCTGGTGCAGTTCGAGCGTCGACAGCTGCAGCAGTCGGATCGACTGCTGCAACTGCGGCGTGAGCGCCAGATGCTGCGAGAGTTTGAGTTGGAGACTGGGCTTCATCGTGCTGCAAGCCGCGGCGGGCCATCGTAGGTCCGCTACATGCGGAAGTGCTCGCCGAGATAGACGCGCCGCACCGATTCGTTTTCGACGATTTCCTCCGGGCGTCCGGCGGCCAGCACGCGACCCTCGTTGATGATGTAGGCGTGGTCGCAGATGCCGAGCGTCTCGCGCACGTTGTGGTCGGTGATCAGCACGCCGATGCCGCGCTCCTTCAGGAAGCGGACGATGCGCTGGATCTCGATGACCGCGATCGGATCGACGCCGGCGAACGGCTCGTCCAGCAGGACGAAGCGCGGCTGGGCCGCCAGCGCGCGCGCGATCTCCACCCGCCGGCGCTCGCCGCCCGACAGGCTGACCGCCGGATTGGTGCGCAGATGCTCGATCTGCAGGTCGGCCAGCAGTTCGGCCAGCCGCGCCTCGATGGCCGCTGGCGGCAGCGGCCGGCCCTGCGCGTCGCGCTGCAGTTCGAGCACGGCGCGCACGTTCTCCTCGACGGTCAGGCGGCGGAACACGGACGCTTCCTGCGGCAGGTACGAAAGCCCCATGCGCGCGCGCCGGTGGATCGGCAGATGCGCGATCGAGGTGCCATCGAGGTAGATCGCGCCGCCGTCCATCGGCACCAGTCCGACCACCATGTAAAAACAGGTGGTCTTGCCGGCGCCGTTCGGGCCCAGCAGCCCCACGACCTCGCCGGCGGCCACCGTCAGCGACACGTCCTGCACGACCAGCCGGCCGCCGTAGCGCTTCTGCAGGTGCTCGACCACGAGCTGGCCGCGCCGGTCCTGCGCGGACAGGCGGGCCGCCAGCGGCAGCGCGCGCGTGTCCATCAGCGCTTGAGCTCCGGCGCCGGCCGCAGCGGCGCCGGGGAGGCGGCCGGCGGCGGGCTCTCGCGCGGTGCAATGACGGCCCGCACGCGGCCCTCGCCCGCGGCATCGCCGTCGGCACTGTACTGGGCGCTGCGGTGGTCGTAGACGATCAGCTTGCCGCGCAGCTCGTCGCGCGGCAGGGCGTTTTCCAGCCGCACCAGTTTCGCCTGCGCGATCAGCTTCACGGTCTCGGCGCGCCCGTCGTATTCGATGCGCTCGGACTCGCCTTCGATGATCTCCTCCACGCCGGGCCGGCTCGGATCGCGCCGTTGCCGGAACTGCGCCAGCTTGCCGGGCGCGGCCGTCACGACCGCGTACTCGTAGCCCTCCGGGTCTTTGCGCACCTCGACGCGCTCGCCGGTGATGCGCAGCGTGCCCTTGGTGACGATCACGTTGCCGGTGAAGACGCCGATCTGCTTCAGGTCGTTGTAGCTGCCTTTCTGCGCCTCCACCAGCAGCGGCTTGTCGCGGTCGGCGCGCTCGGCCTGCGCCGCCGTGGCCACCGCCAGCAGCAGGGCGAACGCCGCCCGTTTCACGAGCCCTCCCGCGGCGGGGCCACGAAGCGGGCGCGCACGTCGCCGTCGAACTCCACCGTGCGCGCGAGGTTGTCGAACGACGCGGCGCGCGCCGTGATGACCGAGTCGCCATACGCGACCTGCACCGGCTGGTCGGTCGAATAGCGGTCCAGATCCGGCAGCGCGAGCAGGTATTCGCTGGACAGCCGCAGCGCCGGCTGGCCAGCACCGGCCTCGCGCGTTACCTCCACCGCCCCCCGCAGGTGCAGCCGCTCGCCGGCGTTCTCGACGCGACCGTGCTGCGCGCGTGCCTGCACCTGCGGCTGGTCCGGCCGCAGGCTGACCAGGCGCGGGGCGGTCAGTTCGATGTCGTCGGTCTCGAGGAAGTGCGTCAGGCGCTCGGCGTACAGCTTGTGGCGCGCGCGCCCGGTGGCGTCGAACTGCGTGATCACCACCCGTTCGACGACGAAGTCCGGTGTCCCCGGCGGCGGCGGCGGGGCGGCGGTCGGCTTGCGCAGTGCGCGCGCGTACCAATAACTGGTGGCCACCACGACGGTCAGCAGCAGGATCGCCGCCAGCGGTGCCAGCCGGTCACGCATGGCCACCGTCCCGATGCTGCATCAGCAGGGCCTCGAAGCGACCCTGCGCGCGCAGCACGAATTCCGCCAGCTCGCGCACCGCGCCGCCGCCGCCGGCGCGGCTGCTCACCCAGTGCGCGACCGCCTTCACCTCCGGGGCCGCATCGGCCACGGCGGCGGCGAAGCCGACCCGCATCAGCACCGGCAGGTCCGGCCAGTCGTCGCCCATGTACCCGCAGTCCTGCGCGGCGCGCCCGGCGCCGGCGCACAGCGCCTGCAAGCCCGCCCACTTGTCCGCCTGCCCCTGCAGGACCCGCGCGATGCCGAGCTCCTGCGCGCGCCGCGCCACGATCGTCGAGGTGCGCGCGGTCAGCAGCGCGACTTCGATGCCGGCAGCCTGCAGCAGCTTGATGCCGTGCCCGTCGCGCGCATGGAAGGCCTTCATCGTGTCGCCCTCCGGCCCGAAATACAGGCGGCCGTCGGTGAGCACACCGTCGACGTCGAACACCATCAGGCGCACCCGCGCCGCGCGCGCCTGTGGGCTCATAGCAGCTTGACCGCCGCCAGGTCGTGCATGTGCAGGGCACCGACCAGCCGTCCGTCCTCGACCACCAGCAGCTGGTTGCGCAGCGTCTGGTCCAGCAGGCGCGCCGCCTCCGCCGCCAGGGCCTGCGGCGCGATCGTCAGCGGGCTGCGCGTCATCACGTCGGCCACCGCCAGCGGCCGCACGTCGCCCACCCGCTCGATCAGCCGCCGCAGGTCGCCCTCGGTGAAGATGCCGGCGACGCGGCCGTCGTCCTCGACGATCGCGGTCATGCCGATCTTCTTGGCCGTGATTTCGCGCACCGCCTCCAGCACGCTCGCCTGCAGCCCGACGCGCGGCACCGCCTCGCCGGTGCGCATGATGTCGGCCACGCGCAGCAGCAGGCGGCGGCCGAGCGCGCCGCCCGGGTGGGTGCGGGCGAAGTCCTGCGGGCCGAAACCGCGCGCGTCCAGGCAGGCGATCGCCAGCGCGTCGCCGAGCGCCAGCATGGCGGTGGTCGAAGAGGTCGGCGCGAGATTCAGCGGACAGGCTTCCTTGTCCACGTGCACGTCGAGGTGCACGTCCGCATGGCGGGCGAGCGAGGACTGCGCGTTGCCGGTGAGCGCGATCAGCGGCGTGCCCTCGCGCTTCAGGATCGGCACGACGGTCAGCAGCTCCGAGGTCTCGCCCGAGTAGGACAGTGCGATCACCACGTCCTGCGGCGTGACCATGCCGAGATCGCCGTGCGCGGCCTCGGCCGCGTGCACGAACAGCGCCGGCGTGCCGGTGGAGGCGAGCGTGGCGGCGATCTTGCGGGCGATGTGGCCGCTCTTGCCCACTCCGCTGACCACCACCCGGCCGCGGCTGGCAAGCAGCAGATCGACCGCGCGCTGGAATTCGCTACCGACGCGGTCCACCAGCGCCGCGACCGACTCGGCCTCGATGCGCAGCACCTCGCGCGCCAGCGCAAGTGCCGAGGAGCCGGAGCGCAGGGGAACGGCGGACATGTCGGGTCTGCGGGATCGCTTCGCGCGCGGGCATCGGTCGACCGCGCGGACGGCCGATGATACCCTCGCGCGCCATCACTGGCACGAGAATTGCCTTTGTCCTCCGCGCTCGATCTTGCGCTGCTGCTGCTCGCGGCCTCCGTGCTCGGGGTGGTGGCGTTCCGCTCGCTGAACCTGCCGCCGATGCTCGGCTACCTGGCGGTGGGCATCCTGATCGGCCCGCATGCGCTCGCGCTGGTGCCGGACAGCGCCGGCACGCGCTACCTGGCGGAGTTCGGCGTCGTCTTCCTGATGTTCTCGATCGGGCTGGAGTTCTCGCTGCCGAAGTTGCGCGCGATGCGGCACATCGTGCTCGGCCTGGGGCTGGCGCAGGTGCTGGCGACGATCGTCTGCGTGCTGCTGGCCGGTTACCTGGCGCAGGCGCTGTTCGGCCTGCCGCTGTCGCCGGCCGGCGCCTTCGCGCTCGGCGGCGCGCTCGCCATGTCCTCCACCGCCATCGTGCTGAAGCTGCTGGCCGAGCGGCTCGAACTGGAAACCGAGCACGGCCGCCGCATCGTCGGCGTGCTGCTGCTGCAGGACCTTGCCGTGGTACCGCTGCTGGTGATCGTGCCGACACTGGCCACCGCGCCGGAGAACCTCGTGACGGCGCTCGGTGTCGCGGCGGCCAAGGCGGGCGCGCTGCTGGCGCTGCTGCTGGCCGGCGGCCAGTGGCTGCTGCGCCGCTGGCTGCATCTGGTGGCGCGGCGCAAGTCGCACGAACTGTTCACGCTCAATGTATTGCTGGTGACGCTGGCGCTGGCATGGCTGACCGAGCATGCGGGGCTGTCGCTCGCGCTGGGCGCCTTTGTGGCGGGCATGCTGATCGCGGAGACCGAATACCGGCACCAGGTCGAGGAGGACATCAAGCCGTTTCGCGAGGTGCTGCTCGGGCTGTTCTTCATCACGATCGGCATGCTGCTGAACCTGCGCGTGGTGCTGGAGCAGTTCGGCTGGGTGCTGCTCGCGCTGCTGCTGCCGACCGCCTTCAAGTTCCTGCTGATCGTGGGGCTGGCGCGCGCCACCGGGGCGAGCGCGGCCACGG
>JANWUU010000116.1 GCA_025057735.1 Burkholderiaceae bacterium | reverse complement strand
GGCCTGCCACCCCGCACCCGCCCCTGCCGGCAGCAGCCACAGCACCAGCCAGAAGGCGACGATCTCGTCGATCACGATGTGCCGGCTGTCCGGCTCGCCCAGCCGCGCGCCGGTGCGATGCGCGGCCCAGGCCCCGAGCGGCAACGCCGCCCCGATCACTGCGGCCCAGGCTAGATCGCTCAACCACGGATCGAGCAGTCGAAAACTTACGTACGCAAGCAAGGTGCCCCAAGTTCCGGCCGCAAACGGCGCAAGGCCACTGCCTGCCCCCAGCGCAATCCAATGCGCGGGTGACGCGAACAGGAAGCGCAGACCCGGCTGCGCACCGCCTAAAAACAAGGCATTTGACGTGTGCAAATGCTCACCCGTAAGCCTTTCGGCGGTGGTCTTAGTCGGCACCCTCATGGGCGAAATGGTCGTACGCCTGAAATGGTGTGTCCAACGGCTGGCCTCGCGCATCCAGTACCTGCAGATCGCGGCCTTCTGTGATCGCGCCGATACAGGTCACCGGGGTGCCCGCGCGGTCAGCGGCGCCTAGCACCGCCGCGCGCCGCGCCGGCGGGGCCGTGAACAGCAGCTCGTAGTCGTCGCCGCCGGCCAGTGCGCAGCGGGCCTGCAGCGACCAGGGAAGGCCGGCCAGCGCGGCGCCAAGCGGCAGCGCCGGCCAGTGCACGACCGCCCCGACCCCCGATCGCGTCAGCACGTGGCGCAGGTCGCCGAGCAGACCATCGGAGACGTCGATGCAGGCCGAGGCCAGCCCGCGCAGCGCCAGCCCTAGTTCAATGCGCGGCTGCGGGCGCTCCAGGCGCGCGCGTGCCGACGCGGCCAATGCGGCGGGCAGTTCGACTTCACCGGCGCGCGCGGCCAACGCGAGTGCTGCCTCGCCCAAGGTGCCCGATACCCACAGGTCGTCGCCGGGGCGCGCGCCATCGCGGCCGCGCCGCACCGCGGGTGGGACCTCGCCGATGGCGGTGATGCAGATACTCAGCGGTCCATCCTGCCCGCCCACGCGCGGTGCACGCGTGGTGTCGCCGCCCGCAAGCGCGCAGCCGTAGCGGTCGGCAAGCGCGAACAGCCCGCGCGCGAATCCAGCGAGCCACGTTTCGTCGGCGCGCGGCAGCGCCAGCGCGAGGAAGAAACAACGCGGCGCTGCACCCGCCGCCGCCAGGTCCGACAGGTTGACGGCGAGCGCCTTGTGCCCGAGCGCCTCGGCGTCGACGTCGGCGTAAAAATGCCGTCCCTGCACGAGCAGGTCGGACGTCACTGCCAGCAGTCGATCACCCGCGTTGAGCAGCGCGCAGTCGTCGCCCACGCCTTGCACGACGGCGCAGCTGCCCGGCAGCGGCCGTGCAAAGAAGCGGGCGATCAGTTCGAATTCGTTCACACGCCGCGCGCGGTTTCCTGCGGCCGCAATGCCATGGCCAGGCGGTCCAGCACACCGTTGACGTACTTGAAGCCTTCGGCGCCGCCGAAGCTTTTGGCCAATTCGACCGCCTCGTTGATCACGACTCGATACGGGATCTCCAGCCGATGTTTTAGCTCATAGGCACCGATTAACAGAATCGCGTGTTCCACCGGCGACAGCTCCCTGACCTCGCGGTCTAGAAACGGCGCAAACAGCGCGCGCAGGTCCGGCGCGCCCTCGATCACCCCGTGCAACAGTGCGCGCAGGTGCTCGACGTCGGCGCGCGCAAAGTCCTCGCGCTCCATCAGGTGGCCCTCAATAGCCGCTCCATCGGCGCCGCCGACCAACCACTCATACAGCCCCTGCAGCGCCATTTCGCGCGCCCGGCGCCGGGGCGTGCGGCCGCCCTTACTCGTCGTCGTCCTCGTCATCGGCGTCGAGTGCCCACATCAGATTGGCCATCTCGACGGCCACGCGCGCGGCGTCGCGCCCTTTTTCCTGCACGCGGGCACGCGCCTGTTCCTCGTCATCCGTCGTCAGAATCGCGTTGGCCACTGGCACGCCGAAATCGAGCGCGACGCGCGCCACGCCACGCGCCGATTCGTTGGCCACCACGTCGAAGTGATACGTCTCGCCGCGGATCACGCAACCGAGCGCAATCAGCGCATCGAAGTCGTCGCTCTGCGCCAGTTTGGCCAGCGCCACCGGCACCTCCAGCGCACCCGGCACTGTCACGTGCGTGATGTCCTCGTCCTCCACACCGAGCGCGCGCAGCTCCGCCAAGCAGGCGTCAGCCAGCGCAGCGCCCGCCCATTCGTTAAAACGCGACTGCACAATTCCAATGCGCAGCCCGGCACCCTCTAGATCCGCCGTAATTGCCTCCACCGCCATGTCAGCCCTCCAGGTAGCCGGTGATCTGCAGGCCGAACCCAGCCATCGACGGCATCTTGCGCGGCCGCGCCAGCAGTTTCATCCGGCCGACGTTCAGGTCACGCAGGATTTGCGCCCCGATACCATAGGTACGCAGATCCGCCTTGCTGGCACGCGCGCCGCCGCCGGCGGCCGCCTGCGCGAGCGCCGTGAACTGCGCAAACAACTGCGGCGCCGACTCGCCGCAGTTCAGCAGCACCAGCGCCCCGCGGCCGGCAGCGCCGATCGTCGCCAGCGCCTTGGCCAGCGGCCAGGCATGGGTGCTGACCTCGGTGTCGAGAAAGTCCAACACCGACAGCGGCTCGTGCACGCGCACCAGCGTTTCTTCCTCCGGCACAATCGTGCCGCAGGTCAGCGCCAGATGGGCGCCGCCACTGGGCAAGTCGCGGTATAGCGTCAGTTCGAACGCCCCGGCCGTCGTCTGCACGCGTCGCTGGCCGACGCGCTCAATTAAGCTCTCATGCGCGGCCCGATACTGGATTAAGTCGGCGATCGTGCCGATTTTCAACCCGTGCCGGCGCGCAAACGGGATCAAATCCGGCAGCCGTGCCATCGAGCCGTCGTCGTTCATGATCTCGCACAGCACCGCCGCCGGATTCAGCCCCGCCAACCGCGCCAAGTCGCAGCAGGCCTCGGTATGGCCGGCGCGCATCAGTACGCCACCGGGTTGCGCCACCAGCGGAAACACGTGTCCAGGTTGCACGATGTCCTCCGGGCGCGCGCTCGGCCGCGAGGCCACCCAGATCGTGCGCGCGCGGTCGGCGGCTGAAATACCCGTGGTTACACCCTCGGCGGCCTCGATTGCCACCGTGAAGTTCGTGCCGTGCATGCTGCGGTTGCGCGGCACCATCGGCTGCAGACCGAGGCGTTGCGCCTGCTCGGCGGTAATCGCCATGCAGATCAGACCCCGGCCATATTTGGCCATGAAGTTGACCTTCTCCGGCGTGACGAAATCAGCGGCGAAGACCAAGTCGCCCTCGTTCTCGCGATCTTCGTCGTCCACGAGCACGACGATATTGCCGCGCCGGATCTCCTCGACAATCTCTGGCACCGAGGCAAGCGGCCACTCCTGATCGGCGGGCGAAGGGACAGCAGCCAGCATGGCGGGATGGGACGCGGGATGGATATTCACCATTCTACGCGCCGCGTGCCAACGACAACATGCGCTCGACGTAGCGTGCGATTAAATCGACCTCCAGGTTCACGCGAGCACCCGGCACGAGTTCTTTCAGCGTGGTCACCGCCCAGGTGTGCGGGATCAGGTTAACGACGAAGCGGCAGCCCGCAGGCAAGTCCTCGACCCGATTAATGGTCAGGCTCACGCCGTTGACCGCCACCGAGCCCTTATAAGCCAGGTAGCGGGCCAGCTCCCGCGGCGCCTCGATGACCAGTTCATGCGATTCGCCACGCGGTGCGCAGGCAATGACCACGCCCGTGCCATCGACGTGCCCGCTGACCAGATGGCCGTCGATGCGGTCGCCAAAACGGGCCGCCAGCTCGAGGTTCACCGGGCCGAGGCGGTCTAATCCGACCGTGCACGCGAGCGACTCGGCAGAAACTTCAAAGGTGAAGCCATCGGGCGTAGTCGCGATCACCGTCATGCAGGCGCCGTTGACCGCCACCGAGGCTCCAACCGGCACCTGCGACCAGTCGATGTCCGGCGCCTGCACGGTCACGCGGCGGCCCGCGGCAAGCTCGACCACCTGCACGATGTGCCCGACCGCGCGTACGATGCCGGTAAACATTAAGACGCCCAGCGCGCCAGCAGACGCACGTCCGACCCCACCTGCGCGACCTCATGGAAAGCGAGGCGGCGCCCCTGCGCCAGTGCCGACAACGCCGGCAGTTTGATCATGCCCTGCGCCTCGCCGAGTAGCAGCGGCGCCAGATACACCAGCAGCTCGTCCACACAGCCCTCCTGCACCAACGAGCCGTTCAGTTGGTAGCCGGCCTCGACGTGCAGCTCGTTCACACCGCGGCGCGCCAGTTCGCGCAGAAGTTGCGGCAGGTCCACCTTGCCGTCGTCGTTCGGCAGTTCGATCACCTCCGCATTCTTCTCGCGCAGCCGCGCCACCTTCTGCGGGTCGGCAAACGCGCACACCACCAGCACCGGATGGCCGTCGAACAGTCGCGCTGCCGGCTGCACCTGCAAGCGCGAATCGATCAGCACCTTCAGCGGCTGCCGCGTTGTCTGCACCAGCCGCACCGTCAGCTGCGGGTCGTCCTTCTGCACGGTGCCGATGCCCGTGGCCACTGCGCAGGCGCGCGCGCGCCACGCGTGACCATCGCGGCGCGCCGCCTCCGACGTGATCCATTGCGAGACGCCGTTGGAAAGCGCCGTCTTACCGTCCAAGCTGGCGGCAATCTTCAACCGCACCCACGGGCGGCCGCGCGTCATGCGCGAAAAAAAGCCGATGTTCAGCTCGGTCGCCTCCGCCGCCAGCAACCCACAGCGCACGTCGATGCCGTGCGCGCGCAGCATCGCCAGCCCCCGCCCGGCGACCTGCGGGTTGGGGTCCTCCACCGCCGCGATCACGCGCGCAATGCGCGCCTCGATCAGCGCGGTGGCGCACGGCGGCGTGCGCCCGAAATGCGCGCACGGCTCCAGCGTCACATAGGTAGTAGCGCCATGTACGTCGTGGCCGCGGCGGCGCGCATCCAGCAGCGCCTCGATCTCCGCATGGTTGGCGCCAGGCGGCTGCGTGAACCCCTCGCCCAGGATGCGGTTATCGCGCACGATCACGCAGCCGACGCGCGGATTCGGCGTCGCGTGGAACATCGCGTGGCGCGCCAGCTCCAGCGCGCGGCTCATGAAGCGGTGATCGGCCTCCGAATACATCGCGGCCATTGTACGGGCGAGCCCTCGTGCCGGCGCGCTGCAGGCGGCTAGAGAGAAAAACAAAAGGGCCGCTTTCAGCGGCCCCTGTGCGTCGTGCCGGCGCGTCAATGCACGGTCAGGCGTTTGGCGCCACCGCCGGCCTTCGGCAGTGTCAGCGTGAGCACGCCGTTTTCATAGCGAGCCTCAGCCCCCACCTCGGTCACTTCGGCCGGCAGGTCGAAGCTGCGCGTAT
Organism: Burkholderiaceae bacterium; assembly: GCA_025057735.1. The sequence goes on along the minus strand of JANWUU010000116.1, from coordinate 5,390 downwards.
AACGCCCCAGCGCGCGCTCGGCATACAGCAGACGCTCCCCATTGCCATTTGCTTGCTCGCGCCGACGCTCGGCGCTCACCTGTACCCGCGTGCCGTCGACCGACACCTCGATGTCCTCTTTGCGCACGCCTGGCAGGTCGATCACGACCTCATAACTGGCGCCCTTGTCGATCACGTCCATGCGCGCGATGCCGTTTGGCAGCGCGTCGTCGAAGAACGCGCTCGACAGCAGCGACGAGGCGCTCCAGACGTCACGCATCAGGTCCTCGAACATCGGCGCGACGACCTCGCGACGGACAAACGGAACGAGTGCCGTCTTCATCGCATCACCTCCTGCCATGCGCCCCCGGAGCCTTGACGGCTCCGAGCTTGGCGTTCGCAGGCAGCGCGACGCGGGACGCGACGCCGTCCCGCGCGGGACGGCCGCCTGCTGTTTTCACTGCCTTCGACAGCGGCGGCGGCCCGCGTGTTCCCGGCTCAGCTGCGGCGGCGGCGCGCCGGGCGGACCTCTTTGACGACTTCAGTGAACTCCTCGACGTCCTCGAAGCTGCGGTACACGGAGGCGAACCGGATGTAGGCCACCTTGTCGATGCGCTTCAGTTCGCGCATCACCAGCTCGCCGATTTTTTCGCTTTTGATCTCGCGCTGGCCGGAGGCGCGCAGCTTCTCCTCGATGCGCGCCACCGCTTCGTCGACCACTTCGCTCGGCACCGGCCGCTTGCGAAGCGCCAGCTGCATCGACTTCACCAGCTTGGCGCGGTCATACTCAGCGCGCCCGCCGCCGCGCTTGATGACCGCCGGCATGGCCAGCTCGACGCGCTCATAGGTGGTGAAGCGCTTCTCACAGGACAGGCAGCGGCGCCGGCGGCGGATGGCGGCGCCCTCCTCAGAGGCGCGCGAGTCAATCACCTGCGTGTCGGCGTGGTGGCAGAACGGGCACTTCATCAGGCTGCCGTCGGTGCACGCACGCTCATCGCGTCTTTACCCGTAGACGGGAAAGCGCCGTGTCAGCTGCGCGACCTCCCGCCGCACACGCTCCATCGTGGCCGGATCGCCGCGTGCCTCGAGAACATCAGCGATCAGGTGGGCGGTCATCTCGGCCTGCTCTTCGGTGAAGCCGCGCGTGGTGATGGCCGGCGAGCCGAGGCGGATGCCGCTGGTGACCGTCGGCTTCTCTGGATCGCGCGGGATCGCATTCTTGTTGACGGTGATGTGTACCGCGCCGAGCAGCGCTTCGGCATCCTTGCCGGTAATGCCTTTGGCGCGCAAATCCACCAACATCAGGTGGCTCTCGGTGCGGCCGGAGACGATGCGCAGCCCGCGCCGCGCCAGCGTCTCGGCCATCACGCGCGCATTGGCGAGCACTTGCTGCTGATAGGTCTTGAATTCGGGCGCCAGCGCCTCTTTGAAGGCGACTGCCTTGGCCGCGATCACGTGCATGAGCGGCCCGCCTTGCAGCCCCGGGAAAACCGCTGCATTGATCTGTTTCTCGAGGTGCGGCTTCATCAGAATGAAGCCGCCGCGCGGGCCACGCAGCGTCTTGTGCGTGGTCGAAGTGATCACGTCGGCATAAGGCACCGGGCTTGGATACAGGCCGGCGGCGATCAGCCCGGCGTAATGGGCAATGTCGGCCATGAAATAGGCATCCACGTCGCGCGCGATCTGCGCAATGCGGGCAAAATCGATGCGCAGCGCGTAGGCGGAGGCGCCGGCAATGATCAGCTTCGGCCGCTTCTGATGCGCCAGGTTCTCCAGCCCTTCGTAGTCGATCTCCTCGCGCTCGTTCAACCCGTAGCTGACCACCTTGAACCACTTGCCCGACATGTTGATCGGCATGCCGTGCGTGAGGTGGCCGCCCTCGGCCAGGCTTAGGCCCATGATCGTATCGCCGGGGTTCAGCAGCGCAAAGAACACCGCTTCGTTTGCCTGCGCGCCGGAGTGCGGCTGCACGTTGGCGGCGATCTCCACCGTGGGCAGGCCGAACAGTTGCTTGACGCGCGCCAGCGCCAGCGTCTCCACCGTGTCCACGTGCTCGCAGCCGCCGTAGTAGCGCTTGCCCGGATAGCCCTCGGCGTACTTATTGGTCATCTGCCCGCCCTGCGCGGCCATCACCGCCGGACTGGCGTAGTTCTCAGAGGCGATCAGCTCGATGTGATCCTCCTGGCGCCGGTTTTCCGCCTGCATGGCGGCCCAGACCTCGGGGTCGACGTTTTCAAGCGTGTGGCGGGCGCGGCTGAACATGACTGGGATCCTCGGCATTGGCAGATGGCACGCGGGCACGCCATCTGCCCTGGCAATCGGCGGCGTGGTCGGAACGCCCGCTGGCGTGCGGCGCGCGCTGCGACAGGCGCCGCCTGGCGGCGCGTCGCCGGATGGCGGGAAAAATTATGCCAGCGCGTGCAGTGCAGGCACCGCGGCCGCGAGCACCGCAAGCGGCAGCGCAAAGGCGCGCGCCACGCGCCAGCCGATGGCGGCATCGCCGGCGACGAACACCAGCGCCGCTTTGAGCAGCAGATTCGCGGCGACAGCGATGGCGATCGCGGTAGCTGCCCCCGCCGCGGCCAGCGCGCCGCCGTGGTAGAGCTGCAGCGACGACAGCGTGATCGCATCGACGTCGGTCAGCCCGGAGACGAACGCCAGCGCATAGACGCCGCGCGCCCCGACCGCATCGGACAGCCAGGCCGACACCAGCAGGACCAGCGCGTACAGCAGCGCAAAGCCGATGGCCGCGGCAAGATTGGTCGGATTGCGGTAGGCGCCCGCGCCCGCCACCGCGCCGTCGCGCGCCGTGCGCCAGTTCAGCGCGACCGTGACGAGCGCCAGCGCGAGCGCCGGCGCCAGCGCCGCCGCCACCGGCGGCAGCGCGGAGGGCGCCACCAGCGCGGCGATCAGCAGCACGCGCGCCAGCATCGCCGCGTTGGCAAGCAGGATCACCGCCAGCGCCACCGGCGGCGCATGCGTGCCCGCGCGCGCATTGCGCGCGAACACGAGCGTGGTAGCGGTGCTGGAGACCAGCCCGCCGAGCAGGCCGGTGACCAGCAGCCCGCCGCCGCGCAGCCTTTCGCCGACCGCCCCCGACAGCCGCCAGGCCACGTAGGCCGCCAGGCTCACCCCCGAGACCAGCACCACCATGAGCCAGATCTGGAACGGGTTGAGCACGCCGTAAGGCCCGAAGGCCTCGTTGGGCGCGAGCGGCAGGATCACCGCGCTCACCGCCGCAAACTGCAGCATCGAACGGATGTCGGTGGGCGTGAGCCGCTGCGCCACGCCCTCCAGCTCGGCCTTGAAATGCAGCAGTGCGGTCATCGCCACACCGACGGCCACCGCCGGCTCGCGGTACCCGAACTGGATCGCCGCGCCCAGGCAGTAGACGATCAGCGCCGCGATCGTGGTGGTGGTGCCCGAATCGTCGGTACGGGTCTGCGGATCGGCGTGGTAGGCCGCGATCAGCGGCGCGGCCACCGCCACCAGTCCCAGCGCTAGCAGCCACTCCGAGCGCGTCTCCTGCGCCAGCAGCGCGGCCAGCGTGCCGAACACCGCGATCAGTGCAAAGGTGCGCAGTCCCGCCTTGGCCGTGGGCTTGCGCTCGCGCTCCAGCCCGACCAGCAAGCCGATGCCGGCGCTGATAGCCAGCGCCGCCAGCAGCTGCAGCAACGCCTGCGGATCAGCAGCAAACAACGGTTCAGTTTCCATGCCGCGCAGTGTAGGCAACTGCCGCCAGCAGGCGATAATCGGCACGGCAACAGCGCGTGGAGCACGAACATATGAGCGGACAGTGGATCTCGATCAATGGCGAATTCGGCGGCTATCTCGCGCTACCGCCGCGCGGGCGCGGGCCGGGGCTGGTGCTGTTTCAGGAGATCTTCGGCGTCAATGGCCACATCCGCGCCGTGGCAGAGCAGTACGCGCTGGACGGCTTCGTCGTGCTGGCGCCCGACCTGTTCTGGCGCCAGGCCCCGCGCGTCGAACTCGGCTATGAAGGCGCGGACCGCGAGCGCGCGATGGCGCTGATGCGCGCGGCCCGGCCCGAGGAACTGCTGGCCGACGTGCAGCAAGCGGTGGCAGCGCTCCGTGCACGGTCCGAGGTGACCGACAAGGTCGGCGCATTCGGCTATTGCATGGGCGGACGGCTGGCCTATTTGGCGGCAGCCACCACCGACATCGCGGCGGCCTCGTGCTTCTATGGCGGCGGCATTCAAGACCACCTGCAGTACGCGCCGAACGTGTGCTGCCCGATCCAGTTCCACTACGGCGAGCAGGACGCGATGATCCCGCGCGCGGCGGTCGAAAAAGTTCAGGCCGCCTTTGCCGGGCGCTTGGCCGAGGTCTTCCTCTACCCGGCCGGCCACGGATTCAACTGCTGGGAGCGCGCCTCCTATGACCCGCCCTCGGCAGCGCTGGCACACGCGCGCACGCTGGCGCTGTTTGCGCAGCAGCTTTTCTAGCCGGGCTGGCGCCGCTTAGACGTCCGCCAGTTCGTCGCGCGTCGCCGCCAGATGCGCGACATCGCCCCATTGCACAATCTGCAGCCGCAGCGGCGCATCACTGGCCTGTACGCGGTTGATCGCAGCATTTGCAATCGGATGCTCGCGCGGTGCTTGCCAGGGCAGTGCGCGCGCATGCCGATAGGCCGCATCCAGCACGCCGCCGTGCGCGACCACCGCCACCGTCTGACCGACATGCCGTTGGGCAATGTCGGCCAGCGCCGCCAGCGCGCGGGTGATCAGCTGCGCACCGGATTCGCCGCCGGGCACCACCCAGTGCGGATCACGCGCACGCCAGGCCGCAAATTCCGCCGGATGACGGGCCGCCACCTCCTCGGCGGTTAAGCCCTGAAAGACGCCGAAGTGGCGCTCGCGCAAACGCGCGTCGTACCGCACCGGCAGCCCGTGCGCCTGCGCCAGCGGCTGCGCCGTCAGCGCCGCGCGCGTTAAGTCGCTCGCGTAGAGCGCCGCCAGCGGTTCTGCCGCCAGCCGCTGCGCCAGCCGCTGTGCCTGCCACAGGCCGGTGGCCGACAGCGGGACGTCCAGTTGGCCCTGGATGCGGCCGGCGGCGTTCCAGGCCGTCTCACCATGGCGGATCAGCAGCAGCGTGGCCGCGCTCACGCCAGCCGCGGATTCAGCGTGTACGTGCCGGTGATCGCCGCCTGCGCCAGCACGTGGCCGTCGATGGCGCGGCGCACGTCGGCGCCGCCGAATTTGCCCTCCAGCGGCAGACGCGGAAGATCAAGCGCGTACAGCGTGAACACATAGTGGTGGATGATCGAATCGTTCCACGGCGGGCAGGGACCGTCGTAGCCGTAGTAATCGCCGCTCATGTCGCGGTCGTTGGCGAACCAGCCGGTGTAGTCGTTGATGCCCTGCCGGGTGCCGAACGGCGCCGCCGGCCCG
>JANWUU010000087.1 GCA_025057735.1 Burkholderiaceae bacterium | reverse complement strand
CGTTGCGCCAGCGGGGCGGCCACGGCGGCCGCCAGCAGCGTGGCGCTGGCACTGGCCATCTGCGCGAATTCCTCCTCCAGCGCCTGCCGCGCCAGACGGTACGTGGACAGCACCATCAGCGCGATCACCAGCGCGAACACCACGATCGAAGACAGCACCAGGCTGCGGCGCAGCGTCAGCACGATCTCAACCCCCCGTGCGCATGCGCGCGACGTCCGGGTCGGAACCCGCGGAGGAAGCGACGACTCGGCCCAAAGCGCTCGACTCCTGCAGTCCGCACTCAGAAGACCAGCGTTGACGCACCGCTGGCGGCCGCATCGATCACGGTCGCGGCGCCGGCCAGCCCGGCTACCTCGGGCAGCAACGCCTCCCCGCGCCGGTGCTGCGCGAGCGCCATCGCGCACGCGTACAGGCGCACGCCAGCGGTGTGCGCCTCGCGGATGAAATCGCGCACCGTCTTCGTGTGGGCCGCATCGGTGTAGGCGCGCTCGGCCTCGCCGGCCAGCAGCCAGCGCACCGCGCTGCCGGTGAAATGCATCTCGACATCGCCCTCGAGCGCGCGCGCCGCCAGGGCGTAGACGAACGGCGCCGCCGCGAGCTGCGCGCCGCCAGGGCGGTCCGGGCCGCAGGACCACAGCACGATCACAAAGCGGCGCACAGGTTGCATCGGTTGGACGCGCGGGCGCGTTGAGCCTCAGTAGAAGCGGCCGAAGTCGTCCGGCGGCCGGTCCTCGACCGGCGGCGCGAAGCGGTCGAGTCGGGTCGCCAGCCATGCACGATACGCCCCAACCTCCATGAGGGCGGGGCGCTCAGCGTCCCACGCGGTCGGCCGCACGCGGAACAGCCAACCGGCGCCGTAGGCGTCGCGGGTGACGAGCGACACGTCCTGCCGCACCGCTTCGTTGGCCGCGAGGATCGTGCAGGACAACGGCGCATGAATGGCGATGGCGGTCTTCGCAGTCTCCATGACGCCGAGCGAGCGGTCGCGCGCCACCGTCGTGCCGGCCGGCCGCGGCGAGAAGTACATGAACTGCCCATGCTGCGCGATCAGGTGCGTGGCGCCGAGCACCGCCGTGCCGTCGGCCTGCGGCCGCACCCACATGTCCTGCTCGGCCGCATACAGCAGGTCGGCCGGCAGGGCGTCGAGATCGAAGGCGCCGCTCATCACGAAGACCGGTTGGCGGAAGAGTATGGGAGTCGAACCCACCGGAACTTGCTGGCAAGCTCCACCGGATTTGAAGTCCGGCCGGACCACCGGGTCACGAGACTCTTCCTCCTTGCCATCAGGGACCGCGCGCGCCCTCCCGCCAGGGATTGGGGCGCCGCAGCAGGTGATCGTCGCGCACGCGCCGCGTGTAGCCGACCCGATCGAAGAACTCCAGGATCTGGATCGCGAGCTTGCGCCCGGTGCCGATGCGATCGCGGAATTCTGCCGCACGCGCGGCCCCCCGCGTGGCGTTCAACTCGGCGGCGATGTCCGCCAGCGCGCGCACCGCGTCGGTGAGAAAAAAGTGATCGTGCGCGACCAGCGTCACCTCGCCGACGCGCGCCACCCGCTTCAGCAGCGCACGCACCTCGGTTTCGGGCAGGTTGCGGTCGCGCGCGATGTCGCGCACGCGCGGCGGTTCGAACGGTTTTTCCAGCAGCAGCGGCTTGATGCGTTCCCACAGGACCCGCTCGGTCTTTCCCAGTTCGGCCCGGTGTTCGGGCAGCGCGAGGAAGGCGCCGCGGCGCGCCAGCCGCCCTTCGGCCAGCAGCTCCTCCACAAGTTCGCCGAACGCCTCGGCCGCGAGCGACGGCGCCACCATCCGCCGCAGGCGATTCTGCTCCACGCCGGGCATCTCCGGCTCGCGCTCGTGCGCCGCCGCCACCGCCTGCAGCAGGCGCTCGCGAAGCTGCCTCCAATGGGCGGCGGCGAAAGCGGTGCCGGCCGCCACGCGCCCACGCACATCGTGCAGCAGGGCCTGCAGTTCGCCGTCGGTCAGGTTCCAGCCGTGCGCGATCCGGGCCAGCGGCAGCGCCTCGGTCTGCAGCCAGGTGGCGAGCGCCTCCGCCGGCGCTGCGTCGCGCAAGGCAGCCAGCACCGTGAGGCGCTCCGGGCGGCGCTTGCCGCGGCGCGGCGGCGCGATATCGAGCACAACACCGCCGCCCAGTGTGCGGCGCGCCTGCGCGTCGCGCAGCACGAAGCGGTCGCCGCGGCACAGCGCGAGCGGCCGGTCGGCGGCGATCGTCGCCAGGCACGGCTCGCCGGGTGCGATGCGCTCCGCATCCAGCACGCCGAGCCTCGCCATCGCATCGGCAGTGCCGTGATGCAGATGGACCGTCGCCCAGTTCGGCAGCCCTTTGCCCTCCAGCGCCGACAGCAAAATGGCGGCGTCGAAGCGCTCGGTGACGTTCTGCAGGGTAGGGCCCTGAACCCACTGGCCGCGTTCGACGTCGCTTTTCTCCACGCCCGCCAGCGCCAGTGCGCAGCGCTGACCGGCGCGCCCC
>JANWUU010000022.1 GCA_025057735.1 Burkholderiaceae bacterium | reverse complement strand
CCGCCCAACTGCAGGGCGGTGCCGCGGTCGCACGCCTGCGCGAGCGCTTCGCCGCCATCCGCGCGTCGCTCACCCGCGATACGCCGGGGCAGGTGGCGGAGGCCATCGTCGATGCCGCGCGCTGACGACCTCGCCGCCGATTTGTTCGGTGCCGCGGCCGACCGCCTCTGCGGCGTGGACGAGGCGGGGCGCGGGCCGCTGGCCGGACCCGTGGTGGCGGCCGCGGTCATTCTCGACCCCGGGGCGCCGATCGCGGGTCTGCGCGATTCGAAGCAGCTTGCGCCGGGCCGGCGCGAACGCCTGGCGGACACCATCCGGCAGCAGGCGCTCGCCTGGGCGGTGGCGGAGGCGACGGTGGAAGAAATCGACCGCCTGAACATCCTGCAGGCCACGTTGCTGGCGATGCAGCGGGCGGTGGCGCAACTGTCGCCTCCCCCCGCCTACGCGCTGGTCGACGGCAACCGCCTGCCGCGCCTGCCGGTTCCGGCGCGTGCGATCGTCGGCGGCGACGCGCGCGTGGCGGCGATCGCTGCCGCCTCGATCCTGGCCAAGACGGCGCGCGACGCGCTGATGCGCGCCTTCGATGCCCGCTTTCCGGGATACGGTTTCGCGCAGCACTTCGGCTATCCGACGGCCGAGCACCTGGCGGCGCTGCGCCGGCTCGGCGCCTGTCCGCTGCATCGGCGCTCGTTCGCGCCCGTGCGCGCCGTGCTGTCGGCCGCGTGAAACGCATCGACTCGTCCACCAACCCCGCCTTTCGGCGCTGGCTGCGCCTGATGCGCGATCCGCGCGCGGTGCGCGTCGAGGGGCGCGCGCTCGCCGAAGGCGTGCATCTGGCGGCGGAGCTGGCGGCGACACGGGTTCCGGTCGAGGCGCTGCTGCTGCGGCGCGGCCCGCATGGCGCCGAGGCGCAACGGTGGATCGAGACCTTCAGCGCTGCCGGCACGCCCACCTACGAACTCGCGCCTGCATTGTTCGACCGCCTGTCGGCGCTCGAGCGCGGTGCCGGCATCGCGCTGGTGTTCGCCGTGCCGCGCGCGCAGCCGGACGCCGAGGGCGATCTTCTGCTGCTCGACGGCGTGCAGGACCCCGGCAACGCCGGTGCACTGGTGCGCGTGGCCGCCGCCGCCGGCGTGCGCAGCGTGCTCGCCACCTGCGGAACGACGGCGCTGTGGGCGCCGAAGGCGCTGCGCGGCGGCCAGGGCGCGCATTTCCGCGTGGCCATCGTCGAAGGCGTGACCGTGCCGCAGGCGCAGGCGCTGCCGGGCGTGCGTTGGGTCGCTGCCGCCGCCCACGGCGCAGCATCGCTCTGGCAGACCGATCTGCGCGCCGCGCGCATCGGCTGGGCGGTGGGCGCCGAGGGGCGGGGACTGTCGCGGGAGGTCGATGCGCTGTGCGCGCAGCGCGTCTCGGTGCCACTCGCCGCGGGCATCGAATCGCTGAACGTGGTGGCGGCCGCGGCCGTCTGCCTGTTCGAGCGGCGGCGTCAACGGCTGGCCGCGACGCTTGGCGGCGCCGCGCTGTCGGGCCGATGAGACGACCTCTTGCGTCCCCGTCGGCGGCCGTCAACAATGCCGCCCGGTCGTCGCGCGATTGGGCAGGGAGTGTTCCGATGCGGGGAGAAGGCTGGTTCGGCAAGGCGGCGCGCAAGGTGACCGCGCAGGCCGTCGAGAAAGGATTGTTGCGGCTCGCCGAGGCGGCGCGGGCGCGCGATCCGCTGCCCCTTCTGATCGTGCTGCCCGACGGCGAGCGCGTCGAGTTCGGCGCGCCGCCCATGATCACCCTGACGATCCGCGACGAGGGCGCGCTGGCGGCTCTGGCGCAGCCGACGATGGCGGCGCTGGGCGAGGCGTTCGTGGAAGGCCGCGTCGATCTGGACGGCCCCATGCTGGACGCGGTGGCGCTGGCGGAGCGCCTCGCGGAGCTGGGCGGCGCGCCGGTGGGCGCGCGGGTGGTGGCGGCGCTGTCGCGCCACACGCCGAAGCAAGACCGCGAGGCGATCTCCTACCACTACGACGTCGGCAACGAGTTCTACCGCCTGTGGCTGGACGAGCGCATGGTCTACTCGTGCGCGTACTTTCGCACCGGTGACGAATCGATCGACGAGGCGCAGGTCGCGAAGCTCGACCACATCTGCCGCAAGCTGCGCCTGGCCCCGGGCGAGCGTTTCCTCGACATCGGCTGCGGCTGGGGCGGGCTGATCATCCATGCCGCGCGCAAGTACGGCGTGCGCGCCACCGGCATCACGCTGTCGGAGGCGCAGCAGCGGCTGGCCGCCGAACGCATCGCCGCCGCTGGGCTCGGCGACCGCTGCCAGGCGCTGCTGCTCGACTACCGCGAGGCCGTGAAACGCTTCGGCGCGGGCAGTTTCGACAAGGTCGCGAGCGTCGGCATGTTCGAGCACGTGGGGCTGCGCAACCTCGGCATCTATTTCGGCATCGTGCGCGACCTGCTGCGCGAGCGCGGCCTGTTCCTGAACCACGGCATCACCTCAACCGACGTCGACAGCCGGCCGGTCGGTTCCGGCGTCAGCGACTTCATCGGCAAGTACGTCTTCCCGCACGGCGAACTGCCGCACGTCAGCCTCGCGCTGCGCGAAATGTCCGGGCAGGGGTTCGAGGTGGTGGACGTCGAGAGCCTGCGTCCGCACTACGCGAAGACGCTGGCGCACTGGTCCAACCGCCTGGAGGCGCGTCTGTCCGAGGCGCGCCGTCTGGTCGACGAAAAAACGTTGCGCATCTGGCGCGCGTATCTGGCCGGCTGCAGCCACGGCTTCGCCCGCCACTGGATCAATATTTACCAGCTCCTCGGCAGCAAGCAGACCCAACCTGGGCCGACCGAGCTGCCGCTGACGCGCGACTGGATGTACGCGCCGGGCTGACGCTCAGACGGTGCGCCGCTCCAGGCCGAGCTGCTGCACGACCGTGGCGGCGATCTCCTCGATCGACTTGGTGGTGGAGGACAGCCAGCGGATGCCCTCGCGCCGCATCAGTTGTTCGGCGGCGGCCACCTCGTAGCGGCAGTTTTCCAGCGACGCATAGCGGCTGTTGGGGCGGCGCTCGTGCCGGACCTCGGCCAGCCGCTCCGGCGCGATCGACAGGCCGAAGATCTTGTGCTTCAGAGGCGGCAGCGCCGAGGGCAGCTCGCCGCGCTCGAAATCCTCCGGAATGAGCGGATAGTTGGCCGCCTTGATGCCGTACTGCATCGCCAGGTACAGGCTGGTGGGCGTCTTGCCGCTGCGCGAGACGCCGATCAGGATCACGTCCGCGGCCGCCAGGCCCTTGGCCGACTGGCCGTCGTCGTGGGCGAGCGCGAAGTTGATCGCCTCGATGCGGTGCTTGTAGTTCTCCGCGTCGGCGATCGTGTGCGAGCGCCCGATCGAGTGGCTGGACTTGATGCCGAGCTCCTGCTCGAGCGGCACCACGAAGGATTCCAGCAAGTCCAGGATCAGCGCATCGGCCTGTTTGAGCTGCGCGTTGACCTGGGGGTCGGCCAGCGTGGAGAACACGATCGGCCGGCGGCCGTCGCGCCGCCCGGCATCGTTGATGCGCGCCACCGCCTCGCGCGCCTTTTCCGGCGTATCGACGAAGGGCACGCGCTCCTTGCGGTAGCGCAGTCCTTCGAACTGCGTCATGACCGAGTGTCCCATCGTCTCCGCGGTGATGCCGGTGCCGTCGGAGACGTAGAACACGGTGCGCTCGGCAGGGGCGGCGGGGCGGTCCGGCATGGGGCTGGGAGAAACCCGGTCGTTACAATGCGCGCGATTCTTGCATAGCGGCCCTGGGAGAGGAGATGCAACGCAGTCGGTACGTCGTTCCGTTCAGCGAGCTGCGCATGACGGACGTGGAGCGGGTGGGCGGCAAGAATGCCTCGCTCGGTGAGATGCTCAGCCAGCTGGCGGCGCACGGTGTTCGCGTACCGGATGGCTTCGCCACCACGGCCGAGGCCTTTCGCGAGTTTCTCGCCGCCAACCGGCTGACGGAACGCATCAACGCGCGCCTGGCGGCGCTGGACGTCGACGACGTACGCGCGCTCGCGCAGGCCGGCGCCGAGATCCGTGGCTGGGTGGCGGCCGCGCCCCTGCCGGCCGCGCTGGAGGCGGAGATCCGCGCCGCCTACGAGCGGCTGCGCGAGGGGCGCGACATCTCGGTGGCGGTGCGCTCCTCGGCCACGGCGGAGGACCTGCCGGATGCCTCGTTCGCGGGCCAGCAGGAGACCTTTCTGAACGTGGTCGGCATCGAGGCGGTGCTGGATCGCATCCGTCACGTGTTCGCGTCGCTGTACAACGACCGCGCCATCGCCTACCGCGTGCACAAAGGATTTGCGCACGAAAATGTCGCCCTGTCCGCGGGCGTACAAAAGATGGTGCGCAGCGATGTGGGCGCCGCCGGCGTGATGTTCACGCTCGACACCGAAAGCGGCTTCCGCGACGTCGTCTTCATCACCGCCAGCTACGGCCTCGGCGAGACCGTGGTGCAGGGCGCGGTCAATCCGGACGAGTTCTACGTGCACAAGCCGATGCTGGCCGCCGGCAAATACCCGATCGTGCGGCGCACGCTCGGCTCCAAGCTGATCAAGATGGAGTTCGACCCCTCGGCGCGCGACGGCCGCAGCGTGCGCACGGCGGACGTGCCCGACGAGCAGCGACACCGCTTCTGCCTGACCGACGACGACGTGCTGGAACTGGCCCGCTACGCGGTGATCATCGAGCGCCACTATGGCCGGCCGATGGACATCGAGTGGGGCAAGGACGGCATCGACGGTCGCATTTACATCCTGCAGGCGCGACCGGAGACGGTGAAATCTCACCCGCAGGCGCAGGCGCATCAGCGCTACCGCTTGAAGAGCCGCTCCACCGTGCTGGCCTCCGGGCGCGCGATCGGACAGAAGATCGGGGTGGGCCGGGTGCGCGTGATCGCCAGCGCCTCCGAGATGGAGCGCGTGCAGCCGGGCGACGTGCTGGTCACGGACATGACCGACCCCAACTGGGAGCCCGTGATGAAGCGCGCCGCCGCCATCGTCACCAACCGCGGCGGCCGCACCTGTCATGCCGCGATCATCGCGCGCGAGCTCGGCATCCCGGCCGTGGTCGGCTGCGGCAACGCCACCGAGGCGCTGCCCGATGGGGCCGAGGTCACGGTGTCCTGCGCCGAAGGCGACACCGGCCACGTCTACGCCGGCCGTCTGGACATGGAGGTGGAGACGGTGCAGGCGGGCACGCTGCCGACGGTGCCGGTGAAGATCATGATGAACGTCGGCAACCCGCAACTGGCCTTCGATTTCCAGGCCCTGCCCAACGATGGGGTGGGGTTGGCGCGCCTAGAGTTCATCATCAACAACCACATCGGCCTGCACCCGAAGGCGGTGCTCGACTATCCGCGCGTCGACGACGAGCTGAAGCGCGCCGTCGAGGTCCTGTCGCACGGCTACGCCAGCCCGCGCGCCTTCTTCGAGGAGAAGCTCGCCGAGGGGATCGCCACCATCGCCGCCGCCTTCTGGCCCAAGCCGGTGATCGTGCGGCTGTCGGACTTCAAGAGCAACGAGTATCGCAAGCTGATCGGCGGCACGCGCTACGAGCCGGAGGAAGAGAATCCGATGCTCGGCTTCCGCGGCGCGGCGCGCTACATCGCCGAGTCGTTCGCCGAGTGCTTCCGCATGGAGTGCCGGGCGCTGAAGCGCGTGCGCGAGCAAATGGGGCTGACCAACGTCGAGATCATGGTGCCGTTCGTGCGCACCCTGGCCGAGGCGCGCCGCGTCACCGAGCTGCTGGCGGAAAACGGCCTCAAGCGCGGCGAAAACGGTTTGCGCCTGATCATGATGTGCGAGGTCCCGTCCAATGCCTTGCTCGCCGACCAGTTCCTCGACTATTTCGATGGCTTCTCCATCGGCTCCAACGATCTGACGCAGTTGACGCTCGGCCTGGACCGCGATTCCGGCTTGGTCGCCGACGGCTTCGACGAGCGCGACCCGGCCGTCAAGCGCCTGATCCAGGAGGCCATCGCCGCCTGCCGCGCGCGCGGCAAGTACGTCGGCATCTGCGGCCAGGGCCCGTCGGACCACCTGGATTTCGCGCAGTGGCTGGTGGCGCAGGGCATCGAGTCGATCTCGCTGAATCCGGACACGGTCGTCGATACCTGGCGGCGCCTGGCGCGCGCCGGCTGAGGCAGGGCGCATGGGCATCTGGGTGGCCTGGTTCGTGCTGGCCGGCGTGGCGCTAGTGGCCGAGCTGCTGACCGGGACGTTCTATCTGCTGATCATCGCGGCGGCGCTCGCCGCCGGCGGCGTCGTGAGTCTGCTCGGCGGCGCCTTCGTGCTGCAGTTGCTGGCGGCGGCCGCGGTCGGCGTCGGCGGCGCGCTCGCCCTGCGTCGCCGCCGGCAGGCGCGGCGCGCGAAGGACCCCGCCGAGGCGCTCCAGCATCTGGACGTCGGCCAGACCGTGCACGTCGCGCAGTGGAGCGAGGGCGGCCATGCGCGCACGACCTACCGCGGCGCGCTGTGGGACGTGGTACTGGCCGACGGCGAGCGCGCGCAGCCGGGCGAGTTCGAGATCCGTGCCGTCGAAGGCAACCGCCTGATCGTCGCGCGGCGGCGGGCGTAGCAAGATTCGCAGAGGGGCAAGATGCTGCAAGGGTCGGCGATCGTCGTGCTGGTGCTGCTAGTGGTAGCGATCGTGTTCGTGATCAAGTCGGTGACGATCGTGCCGCAGCAGCACGCCTGGGTGGTGGAGCGGCTCGGCAAGTACCACGCCACACTCACGCCGGGACTGAACATCGTCATCCCGTTCATCGACCGCGTGGCCTACAAGCACAGCCTGAAGGAGATCCCGCTGGACACGCCCAGCCAGATCTGCATCACCAAGGACAACACGCAGCTGACGGTCGATGGCGTGCTGTTCTTCCAGGTCACTGACCCGCAGCGCGCCAGCTACGGCTCCAGCAACTACATCGTCGCCATCACCCAACTGGCACAGACCACGCTGCGCTCGGTGATCGGCCGGCTGGAGCTCGACCGCACGTTCGAGGAACGCGAGTTCATCAACCACAGCGTCGTGTCGGCGATCGACGAGGCGGCGATGAACTGGGGCGTGAAGGTGCTGCGTTACGAGATCAAGGACCTGACGCCGCCGGCGGAGATCCTGCGCGCGATGCAGCAGCAGATCACCGCGGAACGCGAGAAGCGGGCGTTGATCGCGTCCTCGGAAGGGCGTAAGCAGGAGCAGATCAACATCGCCACCGGCGAGAAGGAGGCGGCGATCGCCAAGTCCGAAGGCGACAAGCAGGCCGAGATCAACCGCGCGCAGGGCGAGGCGGCCGCCGTGCTGGCGCTGGCGGAGGCCACCGCCGAGGCGATCCGCAAGGTGGCGGCCGCGATCGCCGCGCCCGGCGGCATGGAGGCGGTGAACCTGAAGGTGGCGGAGAAGTACGTCGAGGCCTTCGCCGGGCTGGCGCAGAAGAACAATGCGCTGATCGTGCCGGCCAATTTCGCCGACTTGAGCAGCCTGATCGCCGCCGCCATGACCGTCGTGAAAGGGCGGCCGGCCTGAGTCGCGCGGCGGCGGCCCGCTCAGCGCAGCTGGTAGTCGAGCGCCAGGCGCGCCTGCATGTCGCGTTCCAGACGGAACGCCTCTTTCAGCGTGCGCCGCTGCAGCTCGTCGAGCCGCTGCGGATCGATGCGGTTGGCGCGTTCGTCGGTCAGCGTGGGCAGCGCGGCCTGGTGGCGCAGCCGAACCTGCTGGATGAACAGGAAGGCGGCGATCGTGGCCTCGCCGTCGGCCGCCGGTAGCGCGCCCGCCGCGATCGCCGCGCGGAAACGTGCCACCGTGCCGGTGCCCGGCAGGCCGCGCGCCAGGGCCAGGATGCGGGCGCAGTCGACGAACGGGCGCACGCCGTACAGCTTGATGTTGATCGTGCCGTCGGCCTCGGTGGCGAAATCCCGCCAGCGCGCCAGCGGCGGCCGCGCCTGCAGCGCGTTTTCCGCCAGCAGCCGCAGGAAGTTCGGCCGCGCCTGCGTCTGGGCGAGGAACCATTCGCGCAGGCGCTGCGCCAGCCGCGCGTCGCCGGCGAGCGGCCGGAAATCGAAGCAGATCGCGGCGTCCAGCAGCGCCTTCGGATCCGAGTTGGCGAGCCAGCCGGCGAGCTTGGCGCGCCATTCGTCCAGCGACAGGCACAGCGCTGGATTGGAGGCCATCACATTGCCCTTGCACAACGGATAGCCGCAGGCATCGAGCGCCTCGTTGACCGCGCGCGCGAACGGCAGCAGGCGCGCCCGCACCGCCGCCGGATCCTCGTCGGCCTGAAAGAGCAGACCGTTGTCCTGATCGGTGGCGAAGGTCTGCTCCAGGCGGCCCTCACTGCCGAAGGCGAGCCAGCACCACCCGATGCGGTCCCAGGCGTGGCTCTTGCGCACGAGCTCGATCACCCGCTGCGCGATGCGGTCGTTCAACAACGACACGTACAGCGTCAGCGGTTCGGCGGCCACGCCTTCCTCGACCAGCAGGCGCGTCAAGCGGCGGACACGCGCGGCCAGGGCCGCCAGCGTGTCGATGTCGCGCGCCAGCCGGATCTCCATCGTCAGTTCGCCCAGCCCGAGCCGCTGCAGCGAAAAGAGGTCGCGCTCCGACACCACGCCGAGCAGCGTCGCGCCGTCAATCACCAGGACGTGCCGGATGCGG
>JANWUU010000010.1 GCA_025057735.1 Burkholderiaceae bacterium | reverse complement strand
CAGCGCCGGCACCGGTGCCGGCCACGCAGCCGCTGACGGGCGCCGGCGACACGCCGCCGCCGTCGCCGCGGCCCGGCGAGCGGCCGCGCCTGACGCGCATCAAGTAGCTTTGCCGGCTTGCCCGCGATAACCGTCCGGATTCAAGCGCTGCCAGCGCCAGCCGTCGGCGCATGCTTCGGCGATGCTGCGGGTGGCGCGCCAGCCGAGTAACTGCTGCGCACGCGAGGGATCGGCCCAGCAGGCGGCGATGTCACCGGGACGGCGCGGCGCGATCCGGTACGGCACGCGCTGGCCGGTGGCGGCCTCGAACGCGCGCACCAGCTCTAGCACGCTGGTGCCGCGCCCGGTGCCGAGGTTCAGTGCGACGAAGCCGCGCTGCCGCTGCGCGTACTCGTAAGCGCGCACGTGTCCCGCCGCCAGATCCATCACGTGCAGGTAGTCGCGCACGCCGGTGCCGTCCACGGTCGGCCAGTCGTCGCCGAAGACGTTCAGATGCGGCCGCTTGCCGGCCGCGACCTGACAGACGAACGGGAACAGGTTGTTTGGCACGTCGTGGGGGTCCTCGCCGATCAGGCCGCTTGCGTGCGCGCCGATCGGGTTGAAATAGCGCAGACTGACCACCGACCAGCCATAGGCGGCGGCCGCGTCGCGCAGGATCTGCTCGACCATCGCCTTGGTCGCACCGTACGGATTGGCGGTGCGGATCGGCGCGTCCTCGGTCACCGGCAGCACGTCCGGAGCGCCGTAGACGGTCGCCGACGAGCTGAACACGAAGCGCGTCACGCCGGCTTTCTGCATCGCCGCGGCCAGCGTCAGCGTACCGGCGACGTTGTTCTCGTAGTAGGCGAGCGGCTGCGCCACCGATTCGCCGACTGCCTTCAGCGCCGCGAAGTGAATCACGCCGTCGATCGGATGCGTGGCGAAGACGCGCGCCAGCAGCGCGGCGTCGCGGACGTCGCCTTCGAGCGCGGTCATTCCCCGCCCGGCGATCCGCTGCACCCGCGCCAGCGCCGCCGGCGAGCTGTTGCTGTAGTTGTCCAGGCAGACCACCTCGTGGCCGGCCGCCAGCAGCTCGACGATGGTGTGCGCGCCGATGTAACCGGCGCCGCCCGTCACCAGCAGGGTGCTCATCGGTTCAGCGTTCCTCTAAACTCGAAAAAGTGCCGGCTTAGCTCAGTCGGTAGAGCAATCGCCTTGTAAGCGATAGGTCATCCGTTCGAGTCGGATAGCCGGCACCACCCACTAGTCGTTGTTGCCCAGGCCGGCCCAGCGCGTTGCCAGCGCGTGCGGAATGCCAAATAAATCGAGCACGCGCGCCAGCGTCTGGTCCACCATCTCTTCCAGCGTGCGCGGGCGGGCGTAAAACGCCGGCACGGGCGGAAAAATGACGCCGCCCATCAGGGTTACCGCCTCCATGTTGCGGATGTGCGCGAGGTTAAGCGGCGCCTCGCGCGGCAGCAGCACCAACCGGCGCCGTTCTTTCAGGCAAACGTCGGCGGCGCGGGCGATCAGATTGTCGGCCAACCCGTGCGCGATCGACGCCAGCGTTTTCATCGAGCAGGGCGCGATCGCCATGCCGAGCGTCGGCAACGAGCCGGAAGCGATGCTCGCGCCGACGTCGTGGACGTTGTGCACGACGTCGGCCAGCGCCTCAAGATCGGCCCGCTTGCGGCCGAGTTCCTGGTGGGCGGTCAGCACGCCCGCCGACGACAGCAGCAGATGCGTTTCGACCGCGCGCAGCGCGCGCAGGTGCTCGAGCAGGCGTACGCCGTAAATGGCACCGGAGGCGCCGGTGATGGCGACGATCAGCCGCGGGCGTCCGGCGCTCAAAGCACCTCAGCCTGTTTCAGCAGTTGCTGCAGTTCGCCGCTTTCGTACATCTCGGCCATGATGTCGGAGCCGCCGACGAACTGGCCCTTGACGTACAGCTGCGGGATCGTGGGCCAGTTGGCGTATTCCTTAACTCCCTGGCGCACCTCCTCGTCT
This sequence comes from Burkholderiaceae bacterium, assembly GCA_025057735.1. Next base: position 839 of record JANWUU010000010.1, on the reverse strand, counting down.
TCCAGCACGTTGACGGTGACGAGCTGCTTGACGCCGCAGGCTTTCAGGATCTGAATGGCCCGTCCCGAAAAGCCGCACTGCGGGAACTGCGCCGTGCCCTTCATGAACAGCACGACCGGGTTCTCGGTCACGGTCTTGTGGATGAATTCCTTTGCGTCCATGGCTGTTTCGCTACCCTGGCTTGGATACCGTGCCGGCAGTGTAGCGCGAGGTTATCGGCAGGCGGCCGCCCGACTTGAGTGACTCAAATGGGGGTTAAGTGCGCCTCAGCAGCGGGTACTCCGGAATCGTGTCTTGCCGCTACCGGGCTATAAAGGGGGCGTTGCACGGTTGCCTCCGCGCGCGGGCGTTGCGAAGAAACGGGGGGAACCGCGAGGTTCCCCCCGTGCGCGCTCGCTGGCGGCTCAGCGCGCCCGTGCGCCGGTGACGCGCTCGATGCCCGCCGCATCGCGCACGGTGGTGATCGCGTCCAGTCCGGCGGCCCGCATCAGCGCGCGCACCGCGGCGGCCTGGTCGTAGCCGTGCTCGACGAGCAGCCAGCCGCCGCGCCGCAGGCATGCCGGCGCGGCGGCGACGATCGCGCGCAGGCAGGCCAGGCCATCGGCGCCGGCGGTCAACGCCATGGCGGGTTCGAACCGCAGCGCGGCCAGGTGCGGGTCGCCGGCGGCCACGTACGGCGGGTTGCTGACGATCAAATCCAGCGGGCCGCGCACGGCCGCCAGCCAGTCGCCCTGAAAGAAGTCGACCCGCGCCCCCAGCCGGCGCGCATTGGCGCGCGCCACCGCCAGCGCGGCCGCGCTGATGTCGCTCGCCAGCACGGTCGCGTGCGGGCATTCCAG
>JANWUU010000099.1 GCA_025057735.1 Burkholderiaceae bacterium | reverse complement strand
TGACGCGCGGCGAGAAAGCGGCCGACCTCCGGGCTCGTCACGCCGATCGCGTGCTGTCCCAGGCGAACTGTCAACCAGCCGGGCGGTGGCGGAACGTCGGCACGCTCGGCCAGGCGCCGCTGCAGCGCCTGCAGCCGGGCGCGATCGGCCGTCACGCCCGCTCCTCGGGGCGCAGGTGCGGAAACAGCAGCACGTCGCGGATGCTGGGCGCGTCGGTCAGCAGCATCACGAAGCGGTCCACGCCGACACCGCAGCCGGCCGCCGGCGGCATGCCGTATTCCAGCGCGCGCACATAATCGGCGTCGTAGTACATCGCTTCCTCGTCGCCGGCCTGGCGCGCCCGGACCTGCTGCTGGAAGCGCGCCGCCTGGTCCTCCGGGTCATTGAGCTCCGAAAAACCGTTGGCGGTCTCGCGCCCGGCGATGTACAGCTCGAAGCGCTCGGTGATCTCCGGTCGCGTATCGGAGGCGCGCGCCAGCGGCGAAACCTCCACCGGATAGTCGACGATGTACGTCGGCTGCACGAGCTTTTCTTCCACGGTCTCTTCGAAGAGGGCCAGTTGCAGCGCCCCCAGCCCGGCCTCCTGTGCATGGGTGCTGCCCAGGCGGGCCAGTTCGGCATGCAGGAAGTCGCGGTCGGCCAGTTGCGCCTCGCCGTACTGCGGCGCGTAGCGGCGCAGCGCCTCCACGATCGTCAGCCGCTCGAAGGGGCGCGAGAGGTCGATCGTCTGCCCCTGGTAGCTCAGCACGGCCGCGCCGGTGGCCGCCACCGCCACCGCGCGCAGCAGCGCCTCGGTGAAGTCCATCAGCCAGCGGTAATCGTGGTACGCGGCGTAGAACTCCATCATCGTGAATTCGGGGTTGTGGCGCGGCGACAGGCCTTCGTTGCGGAAATTGCGGTTGATTTCGAACACGCGCTCGAAGCCGCCCACCAGCAGTCGCTTCAGGTACAGCTCCGGCGCGATGCGCAGATACATGTCGATGCCGAGCGCGTTGTGGTGCGTGACGAAGGGTTTCGCCGCCGCCCCGCCGGGAATCGTCTGCAGCATCGGCGTCTCCACCTCGAGGAATCCGTGCTCGGTCATAAAGCGCCGCATCGCCTCGATGGCGCGGCTGCGCGTCACAAAGGCGGCGCGCGAGGCTTCGTTGACGATCAGATCCACGTAACGCTGGCGATAGCGCGCTTCGCGGTCTTCCAGTCCGTGGAACTTGTCCGGCAGCGGGCGCAAGGACTTGACCAGCAGGCGCAGCGCGCGGCAGCGCACCGACAGCTCGCCCTTCTGCGTGCGGAACAGCACGCCGCGCGCGCCGACGATGTCGCCCAAGTCCCAGTGCTTGAATTCTTCGTAGAGGTCGGCGCCGAGGTCTTCCGGCGTGACGTACAGCTGAATGCGTCCGGAGCCGTCCTGCAGCGTGACGAAACTGGCCTTGCCCATCACGCGCTTGAGCATCATGCGGCCCGCGAGCGTCACCTCGCGGTTCTCGCGCGCCAGGGCGTCGCGGTCGGCGGCGGCGTAGCGTGCCTGCAAGTCGCCGGCATGATCGGTGCGCACGAAGTCGTTCGGAAACGCCGGCCCGCGCGTCCGCAGCCGCGCGAGCTTGGCGCGGCGCTCGGCGATGATCGGATTGTCGTCCTGCGCAGGCGGTGGCGGGTCGGATCGCATGGGGCGGGTCCGGTTCAAACGTCGCGCACGTCGGCCACCGGCTGGCTGCCGAAATCCGCACGCGCCAGATACGCGAGCACGCGCTGCGCGGCGGCCTCCGGCGCGGCGAGCTGACCCTGCGCCTTGAACGCGCGGAATTGCTCGAGGTCCGGAAAGCCGGCCGGATCGGCGGCGCGCAGCTCGGCCTGCATGTCGGTGTCGATGATGCCCGGCGCGAGCGACACGATGCGCGCCGGATTCGGCAGGCGCTGCTCGTCCAACGCGACCACGCGCGAGAAGTGGTCGAGTCCCGCCTTGGCCGCGCAGTAGGCGGCCCAGCCGGCGATCGGCCGCCGGCCGGCGCCGGAGGAGACGTTCAGGACGCGCCGCTCGGCTGCCCAGGGGCGAGTGGCCCGCAGGAAAGCGCTCGTCAGCAGCAGCGCCGCCTCCAGATCGACGCGCAGCACGGCGGCGAGCGTCTCGGCGTCGGCCGCATCGAGCGGGCCGACGCGGCCGAGCAACCCGGCATTGTTGATCAGCGTGGCGCGGGCGAAGCGCTCGCGCGGCTGCGCGTGCAGCCAGGCTTCCAGGCGCGCCGCCGCGCCCACGCCGTGCGCCAGGTCGAGCGCCCATTGCTCGATCTTCGCGCCCTTCATCGCCGCCAGCGCCTCCAGCGTGTGGTCGGGCCGGCGCGCGATCGTCAGCAGCAGCCGCTGCGGCTGCAGCAACTGCTGCGCCAGCGCGCGCCCCAGGCCGCGCGAGGCGCCGGTGACGATGTACAGCTCCATGATCAAAGACCCTGTTTCAGGCTCGCTTCGATGAAGGCATCCAGATCGCCGTCGAGCACGGCCTGCGTATTGCCGACCTCGACGTTCGTACGCAGGTCCTTGATGCGCGACTGATCGAGCACGTAGCTGCGGATCTGGTGACCCCAGCCGATGTCGGTCTTGGCGTCCTCCAGTTTCGCCTGCTCGGCCTTTCGTTTGCGCAGCTCCAGTTCATACAGCTTGGCTTTCAGCATCGCCATCGCCTCGGCGCGGTTGCGGTGCTGGCTGCGGTCGTTCTGACTGGACACGACGATGCCGGTGGGAAGATGCGTGATGCGCACCGCGCTTTCGGTCTTGTTGACGTGTTGTCCGCCGGCGCCGGAGGCGCGAAAAACGTCGATGCGCAGGTCGGCCGGGTTGATCTCCACCTCGATCGACTCGTCGACCTCCGGGTAGACGAAGACGCTCGCAAAAGAGGTGTGGCGCCGCGCGTTGGCGTCGAACGGCGACTTGCGCACCAGCCGGTGTACCCCGGTTTCGGTGCGCAGGGTGCCGTACGCGTACGGGCCGGTCACCTTGATCGTCGCCCCCTTGATGCCCGCCACCTCGCCGTCGGTTTCCTCCAGTAGTTCCGTCTTGAAGCCGCGCCGCTCGCAGAAGCGCAGATACATGCGCTCCAGCATCGCCGCCCAGTCCTGGGCCTCGGTGCCGCCGGCGCCCGCTTGAATCTCGATGAAGCAGTTATTTGGGTCCAGCGGCTGGCTGAACATGCGCCGGAACTCGAGCTCGGCGATTTCCTCGCCGAGCCGGCGCACGTCGGCGTCCAGCGCCTCCAGCGTCGCCGCGTCGCCTTCGGCACGCGCGATCTCGAACAGCTCGCGCGCATCGGCGAGCGCCGACGCCAGCCGTTCGTTGCGGCCGACCGTCTCCTCCAGCAGTTTCTTTTCCTTGCCCAGCTCCTGCGCGCGCTGCGGATCGTTCCAGACGTTGGGGTCCTGCAGCGCGCGGTTCACCTCGGCCAGTCGCGCCGCCTTGGCGGCGACGTCAAAGATACCTCCGCAAGTCGGCCGCCCGGCTGTCGAGGTCGGCGATGGCGGCGGCGAGCTGGTTGATGCGTTCGGCTTCCATGCGTGATCCGGTCGGTGGGTCGGGGGCGGATTATAGGAAGTAGGCAGCGCGCGCTCAGGCCGCATGCTCGATCAGCAACTGCACCCCGCGCAGGCCCTGGTACTCGTCGGCTGCGAGGCGATACGCGAGCCGCGCGCGCGACGGCAGCGGCTCGCTGCGCCGGAACCAGATCGCCGGCAGGCGGCGCCCGGCCAGCTCCAGGGTAAGCCGCAAATGCTCGTCTTTCACGAGCCGCTGTTCGACGACCACGAATTCGTTGTCGAACAGCGGCGCGGCGAAACCCTGACCCCAGATCTGGCGTTCGAGTGACTCCACCAGTCCGAGCGTGAAATCCTGCGGCGCCAGCGGGCCGTCGGTCAGCACCGTGCGCTCGAACAGGGCGGCGTCGCTGCTGGCCCGCAGCGCCGCTTCGAAGGCGCGGCAGAACGGTTCGAAGTGCGCCGCCTTCAGCGTCAAGCCGGCGGCCAGCGCATGGCCGCCAAACTTCTCGATCAGCGATGGCGCGGCTTTCGTCACCAGGTCGAGCGTGTCGCGCAGATGCACGCCCTCGATGGAGCGGCCGGAGCCGCGCAGCGTGCCCTCGTCGACGCGTGCAAACGCGATGGTCGGCCGGTGATGGCGCTCCTTGATGCGCGCGGCCACCAGGCCGATGACGCCCGGATGCCAGGCGTCGTTGAACAGGACGATCGAGCGGCGGCCGGCGAGGTCGGTTTCCTGCAGCTCGATGTCCGCATCCAGCTGCATCTGCTCTTCGATGGCGCGCCGTTCGCGGTTCAGCGCGTCGAGCTGGGCCGCCCGTGCGAGCGCCACGTCGGCGTCGTCGGTCAGCAGGCACTCGATGCCGATCGACATGTCCGCCAGCCGCCCGGCGGCGTTGATGCGCGGACCGAGCGC
>JANWUU010000355.1 GCA_025057735.1 Burkholderiaceae bacterium | reverse complement strand
CCCTTGTCCGGGATGGGCTGCTTCAACACCACGTCGAAGGCCGAAATGCGGTCGGTGGTGACGATCAGCAGCTTGTCGTCGCCCACCGCGTAGGTGTCGCGCACCTTGCCGCGGTAGACAAGGGGCAGCGATGCAATGGAGGTCTCAAACAGCGGGGCGCTCACGCCGGGTCTCCGGTCAATGCACGAAACGGGTCCAGAGGATCGCGATCCAGGTGCCGGCCGCCGCCAGCAGCGCGATCAGCACGGCGGCGCTGCCGTAGTCCTTGGCGCGCTTGCCCAGATCGTCGATCCGATAGGAATCGCGGTCGATCGCCGCTTCGATCGCGGTGTTCAGCAGCTCCACGATCAGCACCAGCAGCACGACGCCGATCAGCAGGATCTTCTCCAGCACCGTCACCGGCAGCAGCAGCGCAATCGGGATCAGCACCGCCGCCAGCAGCAATTCCTGCCGGAAGGCATCTTCGTTGCGCCAGGCTTCGATCAGACCGTCGCGGGAGTAGCGCGCGGCGTTGATCAGGCGCGAAAGCCCCGCCTTGCCCTTCAGCGCGCGGCTGTCGGTCGGCACGGGCCCGCTCACGCCGCCGCCTTTCGCTGGCTACGCGTGCCGCGGCGGGCGCGGGCAGCCGGCGCAAGCGCCCGCTGCGGATCGCCCGACAGTAGCAGGCAGCGCAGCGCCTCGGCCGCCGGCGTCAGCCGCTTGTGGCGCAGGTGCACCATGAACCAGAGGCGCAGCACCGGGAAGGTCTGCAACGACAAGATCACCAGACGGCCGGTCTGCAGCTCGCGCTCCAGCGTTTGCGCGGACACCCCCCAGGCCGAGCCCGGCCTGCACGGCCTGCTTGATCGTTTCGTTGGAGGACAGCTCGCTGAGGGTGCGGAAACGCACGATGTGCGCGGCGAAGTGCCGCTCCATCGCTGCGCGGGTGCCCGAGCCCGGCTCGCGCACCACGAGCGGCTCGTCCTGCAGTTCGCGCAGCGGGATGCGGCGCGCGCGCGCCCGGCGATGGTTGGCAGCGGCGATCAGCACCAGCGGATTGTCCATGGTCATGCTGCGCCACCACGTCTACGCTGTCCGGCGCCTGACGGGTGATTGCGAGATCCGTGCGGTTTTCGGCGCGCGGCTAACATCGCCTCGCGGCTGGCGACCTGCAGGCTGACGCGGCTGCCGGGGTAGCCGGCGGGTGAAGTCCGCCAGCAGACGCGAGACGAAATAGTTGGCGGTGGAGACGACCGCTAACCGCAACTGGCCGCGCTGAAGCCCGCGCAACTGATCGAGCGCGCTTTTTAGGTATCCATCTGCGCGGCGATGCGCTGCGCTGGCGCCGCACCTCCTCGCCGGCTTCGATCAAGAACAGCCGACGACCCACCTGTTCCAGCAACGGCAGGCCCACCTGACGCTCGATCTCGCGCAACCGCATCGACACCGCCGGCTGCATCAGGTGCAGCTCGGCGGCGGCGCGCGACACCGACCGGTGGCGCACCACCGCCTCGAAGATCGACAGTTGCCGCAGCTTCACGTGCATGGCGTTGCCAGTATAAGGGTGAGTTATGGAACGCAGAAGAAATCCTGATGCGTGCCGCTGCCTACCATGCGCGCCAAAGTCGCCCGCGGCGCCTGCCGCGCGGCACGCAACGAGGAGAGCGCGCACCGTGGCTGCCAAAACCTACCAAGCCAACGTCAGGGATTACGCCAAGACCTACTGGACTCCCGATTACATCCCACCGGATACCGACCTGCTGGCCTGTCTCAAGGTCGTGGCGCAGCCCGGCGTGCCACGCGAGGAGGCCGCGGAGGCGGTCGCGGCCGAGTCCTCCACCGGCACCTGGACGACCGTCTGGACCGACCTGCTCACCGACCTCGACTACTACAAGGGCCGCGCCTACAAGATCGAGCCGGTGCCGGGCGACCCGAATGCCTTTTATGCCTTCGTCGCCTATCTGGTCGACCTGTTCGAGGAAGGCTCGGTCGTCAACGTGCTGACCTCGCTGGTCGGCAACGTGTTCGGCTTCAGTGCCGTGCGCAGCCTGCGCCTGGAGGACGTGCGCTTTTTTCCGCTGGCGTATAAAGAAAGAGCGGCGGGCCGCCGATGACCACGCATTACGACGATCAGGCGCGCGCGGCACGGCAGCGTGCCAATGCGCTGCGCTTCCTCGCCATCCATGCGGTCCATGCTGCCAAGAGCGGCCGCCCCGCTATGTCGATGGGCCTGGCCAACATCGCCGCGGTGCTGTGGCGCAAGCACCTTGAGCACAACCCGAGCGATCCGCGCCGGCTGGACTGCACGCGCTTCGTGCTGTTTTAGCGGGCACAGGCCGATGCTGCTGTAGGCGCTGCTGCATTGGACCGGTTACGATCTGCCGCTGGAGGAGCTGAAATGGTTCCGCCAGTTGCACAGCAGAACGCCCGGTTATCCCGAGTACGGCCCCAGGCCGGGTGTGCGGACCGCGATCGGCCCACTGGAGCAGGGGTTTGCCAACGCCGTCAGCATGGCGCTGGCGCAGTAAGGGCGGCCCGGCGGCGTTCAACCGGCCCGGCCACAGCATCGTCGACCGCCGCAGCTGGGTGTTTGCAGGCAACCGCCGCCTGTTGGAGCGCATCTCGCAGAAGGCCGCATCGCTCGCCGACGTGTGGGCCTAAACAAGCGCGTCTGCTTCTACAACGACCACGGCATCTCGATGGACGGCCATGACGCGCCCGCGATAGACGTGGTCATCGAGGTGGCGCGCCGCACGCGCCCAGCCCGCATCGCCGCGTAGACTTAGCGCGCGACGGCGCGCACAGGGAGAACGACAGGGAGACCGTCATGGCAGCGGAAGGCAAAGCCGAGCAGCTCGGGGTGCCGGCACCCGATTTCGCGTTGCCCGGCGTCGATGGCCGGATTTGGACGCGCGACCAGTGCCGCGGGCCGAACGGTCTGCTGGTGATCTTCCTCTGCAACCACTGCCCGTACGTGCAGGCGGCGATCGCGCGCATCGTGCGCGATGCGCGCGAGCTCGCCGCGCACGGCATCGGCACGGTCGGCATCAACGCCAACGACCCGTCGGCCTATCCGGAGGATTCGTTCGACGCGATGAAGACCTACGCGCAGCGCTGGGCGCTGCCGTTTCCGTACCTGTTCGACGAGACACAGCAGGTGGCGCGCGCCTATGGCGCGGTCTGCACGCCGGATTTCTTCGGCTACAACGCGCGCCTGCAGCTGCAGTACCGCGGGCGGCTCGATGCCGGGCGCAGGGATCCGCCGCCGCCGGGGGCAGCACGCGAACTGTTCGACGCCATGGTGCAGATCGCCCGCACCGGTGTAGGCCCTGCGCTGGAGCGCCAGCAGCCCTCCATCGGCTGCTCGATCAAGTGGCGCGCCGCCTAGCCGTCATCTGAGCGCGTAGCCCCTTCGGCAAGGCGCACGAGCGTGGCCAGCACGTCGTTCACGGGGGTGGCCACGCCCCGCGCGCGCCCGCGGCGCACCACCTCGCCGTTGATCTGCTCGATCTCGGTGCGGCGGCCGCGCGCCAGATCCTGCGCCATCGAGGACTTCTGCGTCGGCATCGCGTCCGCCACACGCACCACCGCCTCCAGCGTCTCCGCCAGCGGCAACGGCACGCCCTCGGCCTGCGCGACGGCCACCGCCTCCTGCGCCGCGCGCTGCATCAGCGCCCGCACCTCGGTGTCGCCGGTCATGCGCGCGTAGTCGGCCTGCGTCAGCGCCGAGATCGCGTTGTAGGCGCAGTTGACCGCAAGCTTGCGCCACAGCTCCAGGCGCATGTCCGGCGCGATGCGCACCGCAAAACCGGCCGCCGTGAACAGGGCCGCCAAGGCAGCCGCCGTTGCCGCCGCCTGCGCCGCCGACGCCGGCTCGGCCGCGCCGAGCACCAGCCCATCGCCGCCGGCGTGCCGCACGCAGCCAGGCGCAACCTGCTCCACCGCTGCGTACACGGCGCCGGCAAAAATGGTCCGCTTTAGATGCCGCGCCAGGATCTGCGCGCCCTGCAGGCCGTTTTGCAGCGTCAACACGGTGGCGGTCGCCGGCAGCCGCGGCGCCAGCGCCTGCGCGACCCGCTCGCTGTCGTAGGCCTTCACGCAGACCAGCACGAGGTCGGCGGCGGCGGCGGCGGCGGCGAGATCGGCGCTCG
>JANWUU010000051.1 GCA_025057735.1 Burkholderiaceae bacterium | reverse complement strand
CCCGGCGCCGGCTGCGTGGCGCGCCGGCCGTGGCGGCTCCGGCGGCACCGCGGCGTGACGCGTGAGGATTGTGACCGATTGCCGCCAGCGGCGCGCCGCGCGCGGCGCCACGGGGGTCGAAAGCTAGAATCTCGCGCCCGTTGTCGGACGTGCGGCGTCGGTCGCAGTCCGCGACGGGTGGGGACAGACGCACGCAGACCGCAGCCATGGACATCGAGAAAGCGCGCTTCAACATGATCGAGCAACAGATCCGGCCCTGGGAGGTGCTGGATCAATCGGTGCTCGACCTGCTGGCGATCGTCAAGCGCGAGGAATTCGTGCCGCCGGCGTACCGGCTGCTGGCATTCGCCGACATGGAGATCCCGCTGCGCATCCCGCACGAGGGCGCTTTCCATGATTCGGGCGAGTTCATGTTCGCGCCCAAGGTCGAGGCGCGCTTCCTGCAGGAGATCGCCCTGCGCGCGCACGAGCAGGTGCTGGAGATCGGCACTGGCTCCGGGTACATGGCCGCGCTTGCCGCGCACAAGGCCCATCACGTGCTGACGGTGGAGATCGACGCGCATCTGGCGCGCTTCGCCACCGACAATCTGGCGCGCGCTGGCGTGCGCAACGTGAAGGTCGAGGTCGGCGATGCCGCGCTCGGCTGGCCGGCGCGCGCGCCCTACGACGCCATCATCGTCTCCGGCGGGTTGCCGGCGCTGCCGCCGGCGCTGCTCGAGCAGCTGAAAATCGGTGGCCGCCTGATCGCGATCGTCGGCGAGGCGCCGGCGATGAGCGCGCAGATCGTGACGCGCGTCACCGAATCCGGCTACGACACGGTGCCGTTGTTCGAAACCGTGGTCAAACCGCTGCGCAACGCCTGGCGCCCGCCGCGCTTCCGCTTCTAAAGACGATGAAACAGCTGACGGTCACCGAACTGGCGCAATGGCTCGCCGACCAACAGCGCGCCAAGCCGCAACTGCTGGACGTGCGCGAGCCGTGGGAGACGCGGCTGTGCGCGATACCGGATTCGCTGCTGGTGCCGATGCGCGAGATCCCGGGGGCGCTGGCGCGCCTGGATCCCGAGCGGCCGGTCGTCTGCATCTGTCACCACGGCAACCGCAGCGCCTATGTGGCGATGTATCTGCTGCAGCAGGGCTTCCGCGACGTCTACAACCTGTCCGGCGGCGTGGATGCGTGGGCGCGCCAGATCGACCCGGCGATGCCGGTGTACTAGCGAAAGGAACGGGAACCGAGAATGAACCAGAAAAGCAAGCTCGCCGTCGCGCTGGCCGCCGCCTGCTTTACCGGAGCAGCGCTCGCGCAGGCGAAGACCGATCTGCTGTCGGTGTACCGCGACGCCCTCGCCAACGACTCGGTGTTCGCCGCCGCGCGATTCGCGCGCCAGGCCGCCGAGGAGCGGCCGGCGCAGGCGCGTGCCGGCCTGCTGCCGAACGTCAGCGCCGGCGTCGGCTTCACGCAGACCTACTACGACTCGCGCACGCCGAACTTCTCGACCCACTTTAACGCCTGGGGACCGACGCTGACGCTGACGATGCCGCTTTACCGGCCGCAGAACTGGGACGCCCTCGACCAGGCCAAGCTCGCGGTCACCGCCGCCGAGGCAAGCTTCGCGCAGGCACGGCAGGATCTGATCCTGCGCGTGGCGCAGGCCTACTTCGACGTGCTGGCCGCTGAGGACACGCTGGCGGCGATCGAAGCCAACAAGCGCGGCGCCTCCGAGCAGCTCGCGCAGGCGCGGCGCGAGTTCGAGGTCGGCACCAAGACCATCGTCGACACCACCGAGGCGCAGGCGCGCTTCGACCAGATCGTCGCGCAGGAGCAGGTGGCGCGCGGCGATCTGATCGTCAAGCGCAACGCGCTGCGCGCGATCGTCGGCCGCGACGTCGGCACACTCGTGCCGCTGGGGGACAATCCGCGGCTTGCCGCGCCGCAGCCGGCCGATGTGGAGGCCTGGGCGCGCCGCGCGGAAGAAAACAATCCGGCCGTCGCCGCCGCGGCAGCCAACGCCCAAATCGCTGCGCTTGAGACGCGCCGCAACCGCAACGGCCACATGCCGACGCTGGACCTGGTGGCCAACGCGGCCCAGAACCGCGCCAGCGGCAGCGTCACCTCGGCGACCGACAATACGACCCGCACCGGCTCGATCGGCCTGCAACTGACCGTCCCGATCTACAGCGGCGGCCTGGTGCAGGCGCGCGTGCGCGAGGCGCTCGCCAACGAGGAGAAGGCCCGCTTCGACCTGGAGACCGCGCGCCGCAACGCCGCTCAGGGCGCGCGCCAGGCTTTCACGGGCGTCGATTACGGCCTGA
>JANWUU010000315.1 GCA_025057735.1 Burkholderiaceae bacterium | reverse complement strand
GTGTGGGAAGCGCGCGGCTACTTCAAGCCGAACCTGGACGCGAGCCGGCCCTCGTTCTGCATCCAGTTACCGCCGCCGAACGTCACGGGCGTGCTGCACATGGGGCACGCGTTCAATCAGACCATCATGGACGCGCTGACCCGCTACCACCGGATGCGCGGCCACAACACGCTGTGGCTGCCCGGGACCGATCACGCCGGCATCGCCACCCAGATCGTGGTGGAGCGGCAGCTCGAGGCGCAGGGGATCACGCGCCGGCAGCTCGGGCGGGCGGAGTTCGAGCGCCGCGTCTGGGAGTGGAAGGAAAAGTCCGGCGGCATCATCACGCAGCAGATGCGCCGGCTCGGCGCGTCGGTCGACTGGTCGCGCGAGTACTTCACGATGGACGAACGCCTGTCGGCGGTCGTGATCGAAACCTTCGTGCGCCTGTATGAACAGGGCTTGATTTACCGCGGCCAGCGGCTGGTGAACTGGGATCCGGTGCTGCAGACGGCGGTCTCCGATCTGGAGGTCGAGGCGACCGAGGAAGAGGGCCAGCTTTATCACCTGCGCTATCCGCTGGCCGACGGCAGCGGCCACCTGGTGGTCGCTACCACGCGGCCGGAGACGATGCTGGGCGACACGGCGGTCATGGTGCATCCGGAGGACGAACGGTACCGGCACCTGGTCGGCCGGCGTGTGCGGCTGCCGCTGGCGGAGCGCGAGATTCCCGTGATCGCCGATTCCTACGTGGACCGCGAATTCGGCACCGGGGTGGTGAAGGTCACACCGGCGCACGATTTCAACGATTACGCGGTCGGTCAGCGCCATGGCCTGCCGCTGATCAACATCTTCACGCCGCAGGCAAGCCTCAACGACAATGCGCCGCCGAAGTACCGCGGTCTGGACCGCGAGCAAGCGCGGCGCGCGGTGGTCGGCGACCTGCAGGCACTCGGCCTGGTGGAGAAGATCGAGCGGCACGTGCTGAAGGTGCCGCGCGGCGACCGTACCGGCGCGGTGCTCGAGCCGCTGCTCACGCAGCAGTGGTTCGTCGCCACAACGAAACCGGCGCCGCCCGGCACCCTCTTCCCGGGCAAAAGCATCGCCCAGGTGGCGATCGAGGCGGTGGCCGATGGCCGCATCCGCTTCGTGCCGGAAAATTGGGTCAGCACCTACATGCACTGGATGAACAACATCCAGGACTGGTGCATCTCGCGCCAGCTCTGGTGGGGGCACCAGATTCCGGCCTGGTACGACGAGGACGGCAACGTCTACGTGGCCCGCAGCGAGGCGCAGGCGCAGGCCAAGGCCGGTGCCGGCCGACGGCTGACGCGCGACCCGGACGTGCTGGACACCTGGTTTTCCTCCGCGCTGGTGTGCCACTCCACGCTCGGCTGGCCGCAGCGGACGCGCGAGCTGGAGTTGTTCTTGCCTTCCTCGGTGCTGACCACCGGCTACGAGATCATCTTTTTCTGGGTGGCGCGCATGATCATGATGACCATGCACTTCACCGGGAAGGTGCCCTTCGAGGTCGTCTACATCCACGGCATGGTGCGCGATGCCGAGGGGCGCAAGATGAGCAAGAGCGAGGGCAACACGATCGACCCGGTCGACCTCATCGAGGGCATTGGGCGGGAGGCACTGGTGGCGAAGTCCACCACCGGCCTGCGCCGTCCGCAGGACGCGCCGAAGATCGCCGCCCGCATCCGCGCCCAGTTTCCGGACGGCATGCCGGCCTACGGCGCCGATGCGCTGCGCTTCACGATGGCCTCTTACGCCACACTGGGACGCAACGTCAATTTCGATACCAAACGCTGCGAGGGCTACCGCAATTTCTGCAACAAGCTGTGGAACGCCACCCGCTTCGTGCTGATGAACACCGCGGGTCACGATGTCGGTCTGGACGACGGCGCCGCCGCCGCGATGAGTTTCGTCGACCGCTGGATCGTCGGCGAACTGCAGCGCACCGAGGCCGAGGTCGAGCGCGCGTTTGCCGAGTACCGGCTGGACAACGTCGCGACCGCGATCTACCGCTTCATCTGGGACGAGTACTGCGACTGGTACGTCGAGCTCGCCAAGGTCCAACTGAGCAGCGGCGATCCGAGCGCGCAGCGCGCCACGCGCCGCATTCTGCTGCGGGTGCTGGAGGCTGCGTTGCGGCTGGCGCATCCGCTCATTCCGTTCATCACCGAGGAGCTCTGGCAGAAGGTCTCGGTGCTGGCCGGGCGGCGGCGCGCGGACGAAGAGACCTCCATCATGATCCAGCCCTATCCGCGCGCGGAGCCGGCCCGCATCGATGCCGCGGCCGATGCGCAGATGACGCTGCTGAAGCGCGTGACCGATGCGGTACGCAATTTGCGCGGCGAGATGAACCTGTCGCCGGCGCAGAAGGTGCCGCTGGCGGTCAGCGGACCGGAAAAAGCCGCCGCGGCGCTGGCGCCGTACGTGGCAGCGCTGGCGCGCCTGTCCGAGGTGCGTCCGGTGGCCGATCTGGATGCGGTGCGCACGCACCCGGCGCCGGTGGCGGTCGTCGACGATTTCCGCCTGATGCTGGTGATCGAGGTCGATGTTGCCGCCGAGCGCGAGCGGCTGTCGCGCGAGATCGCGCGCCTGGAGGCGGAAGTGCGCAAGGCCGAGAGCAAGCTCGCCAATGAGAACTTCGTCGCCCGCGCGCCGCAGGCGGTGGTGGCGCAGGAACGCGAGCGGTTGGCGCAGTTCAGCGCCACGCTGGCCCGCGTGCGGGAGCAGTACGCCCGGCTCGGCTGATCGGGCGCGCCACGCCGGCGCGGCTATTTCGCCGGCGCCGCAGGCGGCACGGCCGGCGCGGGCGCGGTGTCCGGCGTGGGCGTCGGCACGGGCAAGGTCACGCCCGGCGCGAGCGGGATTTCCGGCACGATGGTCACCTTGGTGACGAAGTGACGCGTCTCGCCGAAACAGGAGGTCGGCAGCCCCACCTTTTCCTCGTAGTGCAGCGACACGCGCCGGCCCATCGCGCGGTTGATGTCCTCCGCGACGCGGTCGTCCCAGACGGTGAAGAAGAACTTCTCCTGCGCCGCCCCAGGCATCGAGACCATCGCGAGTTCGCCTTCCCACGTCTTGCAGATCCAGCCCTTCTTGCTGAACTTCTGCACGTAGCCCGCGCGTTCGCCGGTGGAATAGTTCCAACTGAGCGCCAGGTAGAAATACAGCGCGACCAGCAAGGCCGCGATCGGCACGAACCAGAGAAAAAACCGCCGCACGCCGCTCACCGCCGCTTCAGGTAATGGATGAATTCGTCGGCCACCGTGTGCTGCGCGAGCAACTGGTTGCCGGTCTGACGCGCGAACGCCTGGAAGTCGCGGATCGATCCGGGATCGGTGGCGACGATCTTCAGTACCTGGCCGCTCGCCATGTCGGCCAGCGCCTTTTTCGCGCGCAGCACGGGCAGCGGACAGTTCAGCCCGCGCGCATCGATTTCCTTGTCGTACAGCAACGTCTCGCCCATCTGTCGCTTCGAATTCGGCCGCCGGCACAAGTCTACCGGGGCGCGGCGTCCAGGAACGTGACCGGCAGCCCACGGGCGCGCATCCAGTCGGCCAACGCTAGCCCGGTGCCGAACGGCCACGGCCGCAGGCGCGCTGGCTCGATGAGTCGGTATTCGGCCAGTTCGTCGCTGAGGCGGATCGTTCCGTCCGCGACGACGTGGTAGGCGACGATCAGCTCGTTGCGCGGTGCGAACTCATACGCCCCGATGAGCGCGCACTGCCGGGTATCGAGGTCGGTTTCCTCCTTCACCTCACGCGCCACGGCGGCCGCCGGCGCCTCGCCGCGTTCCAGGAACCCGGTCACGAGGCCAAAGATTTTCGGCGGCCACGCGGCATTGCGCGCCAACAGCACGCGCCCCTGGTACTCGACGACCGCAGCCACCACCGGCACCGGGTTGTCCCAGTGCACCCACCCACAGCCCGGGCAGGCGCTGCGATCG
>JANWUU010000302.1 GCA_025057735.1 Burkholderiaceae bacterium | reverse complement strand
GCCTGCCCGAAGGTGTCGTTCACGTGCATGTAAACGGCCGTGCGCGGCACGGTGTTGGTGGCGCGGAACAGATCCCCGATCAGCGACAGGCCATTGCGCACCAGCTCCGGCGCGGTCGGGAAGTTACGGAACACGAACTTGTACCCCTGCTCGGTGATCTGCGGCGCGGCGGCGATGTTGATCACGAACGGCACGCCGCGGCTTTCCGCGACCTGCGCGATCGCCGCCGCCGCCCCGGAGTCGAACGGCCCGACCAGCACGTGCGCCCCCTCCTGGATCAGCCGCTCGGCGCGCGTGCGCGCGGTGTCGACGTTGGTCTCGGTGTCGGCGTTCATCAGCTCCAGTTCCACGCCGTACATCTCGCGCAGCACGCCCGGCGCGAGATCCGCCCCCTTCTGGCAGCTCTGCCCGATCAAGCCCTGCACGCCGGAGCGCGGCAACAGCACGCCGACCTTGATGCGTCGGGCCTGCGCGCGCGACAGCGACGGGGCGACCGTCGCCGCGGTGGCCAGTGTCAGCGCGGTGTTGAAACGGCGGCGGGCGATGTTCGCGCTCATGGGGGTCTCCTCGGTCGATGTGTGTTCGAAGCGGCGCGAGGATAGCCGCTTGCCGGCGATGGCGGCAATGCAGAGTGCGCCTCAGGCGGCCGCCGGCCTCGCCCGTCAACCGGTGTTGCGCAGCCCGGCGGAGATGCCGTTGATCGTCAGGTGGATGCCGCGCTTGACCCGTTCGTCGCCGGGCCCCTCGCGGTGGCGCTTGATCAGTTCGACCTGCAGGTGGTTCAGGGGGGCGAGATACGGCAGCCGGTTGCGGATGTTGCGGGCGAGGGCGGGGTTGCGCTCCAAGAGCTGCCGCTGCCCGCTGATGGCCAGCCAGTGCCGGACCGTGGACTGCCATTCGGCGCGGATGCGGGCGAAAATCGTCCGCCCGCGCGCGCGGTCGCGCGCGAGCGGCAGATAGCGGCTGGCGATCGACAAGTCGGTCTTCGCCAGCACCATTTCCATGTTGGAGGTGAGCGCGCGGAAAAACGGCCACTGCGCGAGCATCGCCTGCAGCAGCCGCTGCCGACCGCGCCGGGCCGTGCTGCCGCGCGCGGCCGCCAGCCACGCTTCGATGCCGCTGCCGAAGCCGTACCAGCCCGGCAGCAGCACGCGGCACTGACCCCAGGAGAACACCCAGGGGATGGCGCGAAGGTCCTCGATGCGGCCGCTTGCCTTGCGTGCCGCTGGCCGGCTGCCGATGTTCAGCTCCATGATCTCGGCGATCGGCGTGGCGGAGAAAAAGAACTCCGCAAAGCCCTCGGTTTCGTACACCAGCGCCCGGTAGGCGCGCTGCGCGTGCGCGGCGATGTCGTCCAGGGCGGCCTCGAATTCCGCCTGCTGCGCCTCGCGTGGGCCGTCGTCGAGGCTGGCGCGCAGCATGCCGCTGACCAGCAGCTCCAGGTGGTGGCGGCCGATGCGGGGATCGGCGTACTTGGCCTGGATGATCTCGCCCTGCTCGGTCAGCCGGAGCTGGCCGCGCACGCTGCCCGGCGGCTGCGCCAGGATCGCCTCGAAGCTCGGACCCCCGCCACGGCCGACCGTGCCGCCGCGCCCGTGGAAAAAGCGCAGCCGCACGCGATGCTCGTCGGCCAGCCGCAGCAGCGCCTGCGTGGTGCGGTAAAGCTGCCACTGCGAAGCGAGGAAGCCGCCATCCTTGTTGCTGTCCGAGTAGCCGAGCATGACCTCCTGCAGCGGCGCGCCGTCCACGCTCGGCAGCAACAGACCGCGCAGGCCCGGGTGCGCGAACACCTCGCGCAAAATGACGGGCGCGCGTTTCAGATCCTCGATCGTCTCGAACAGCGGCACCACCATCAACGCGCAGCCGCGCAGCTCGTTGCCGGTCAGCAGGCCGGTCTCCTTCTGCAGCAGCGCTACCTCCAGCAGGTCCGAGGCCGCCTCGGTGTGGGAGACGATGTGCTTGTCGATGGCGGCCGCGCCGAAGCGCGCACGCAGCTCGCGCGCCGCCTCGAACACCGCCAATTCCGCCTGGGTGCGCTCCGAATACCGTAGATAGGGCGACCGCAGCGGCCGCGGATGGGCTAGTTCGCGCGCCAGCAGCCGCACGCGCTCGGGCTCCGGCAGCGCACGATAGTCGGGGCAGGCCTCGGCGGCGGCGAGCAGCTCCGCCACCACCGCCTCGAAGACGTCTGAACTCTGCCGCAAATCGAGGGTGGCGCCGTGAAAGCCGAAGATCGCCACCGCGCTCTGCAGCGGGGCAAGCCGAAAGGCCGCGAGGTCCCCGTTGCCCTGGCGTTCGAGCGCCTCGGCGACGGTCTGCAGGTCGGCGGCGAATGCCTGCGCCGTCTCGTACGGCGGCGCGCTGCCCAGCGGCGCGCGCGCGCGTACGTCGAGCGCGAGCTGCTGCGCGGTGGCCGCCAGGCGCGCATAGATGCCGGTCAAGGCGCGGCGGTACGGCTCGTCGGCGCGCTGCGGCGAACCATCCGGGCTGGCGGCGGCCAGCGCCGCCAGCTTGCCGTCCACCGGCGCCAGCAGCGCCGACAGCGGCAGCTCTGCCCCCAGCGCATGCACCTGCTCCAGGTACGTCTCGAAGACGGCGGTGGCCTGGGCGGCCAGCGCCGCGCGCATGGTCGGCGCGCCGACCTGCGGGTGACCGTCGCGGTCGCCGCCGATCCAGGAACCGAGCCGCAGAAACGGCGGCAGCGGGCCACCGAAGGCGCGCGACAGCGCAAGATGCAGGCGCGGCATCTCGGGCAGGAACGT
>JANWUU010000278.1 GCA_025057735.1 Burkholderiaceae bacterium | reverse complement strand
GTCACCGAGTTCCGCAAGATCAAGCACCACTACGATGCCGGCGTGCCGGCGCAGCGCGGCATCGAGGACTGACCGCATGGCAGAAGGCGCAGCACGGCGAGCAGCGATCAGCTGGAGCGGCGGCAAGGACTCGGCCTTGGCTTTGCTGCGAGCGCGCGAGCAGGGCTGGCAGGTATGCACCTTCGTCACCGCCTGCCACGGAGAGCGGCCGCAGTCGCACGCGCTGCCGCCGGCGTGGTTTCAGCGACAGGTCGCCGCGCTCGGCGGGCGCTGGCTGCCATTTGATGCAACGGCAGGCGGCTACGAAGCGGCGTTTACGCAGGTGCTGGCGGCGCTGGCCGCCGACGGCCATGCGGCGATGATCTTCGGCGACATCGATCTTGCCGCGCATCGGGACTGGATTGAGCCGCGCGTGCGCAAGGCAGGGCTGGCGGCGCTGTTTCCGCTCTGGGGCATGCCGCGCGCGCAGCTAGCCGACGAGGTGCTGGCGCGCGGCATTCAGGCGCGCGTAATCACGGTGGATCTGGCCCGCTTGCCGGCTTCGTTCTGCGGCCGCGCCTATGACAGGCGCTTCCTGGCCGAGCTGCCGCCGGGCGTCTGCCCCTGCGGCGAGGACGGCGAGTTTCACACCGCGGTGGAATGGATGCCCGGCATGCAAGAGTCGGTGCCCGTAGCCGTGTGTGGGGTCATCGAGGAGCCGACGCAGCCGCCGCTATCGCCCGGACGGCTTGCGCGCGTGCGCGTGCAGGAGGCAAGGTGAGCGCGCACGCGGCCGCAATCGCCGCCACCGCCGTCGTCGGCGCGGCGCTGCTGGACCGCGCCTTCGGCGAGCCGCCATCGCGGCTGCATCCGGTCGTCTGGTTCGGGCGACTGGCTCAGCCGCTCGGACAATGGGCGTTGGCCGGCGCCAGCGCACGGGACCAAGTTGCACGCGGGGCCGCGGCCTGGACGCTGCTCGTGCTGCCTTGCGCAGCCGGCGCGTTCCTGCTCGAGCATGCGCTGCAGGCGCTGCCGCCACCGGCGCAAGCCGCCGTGCTGGCGCTGCTGCTCAAGCCGATGTTTGCGTGGCGCATGTTGGCCGACGAGGTCGAGGCAACGGAAACAGCGCTGGCGCAGTCGCTAGCGGCGGGCCGCGCACAGGTGGCGCGCCTGTGCAGCCGTGACGTGTCCACACTCGATGAAAGCGGCGTGCGCGAGACTGCGCTTGAGTCGCTGGCGGAGAACTTCAACGACTCGCTGGTTGCCCCGCTTTTCTGGTTTGCCGTGGCCGGGCTTGCCGGTGCCGCCGCCTACCGGGCCGCCAACACGCTGGATGCGCTTTGGGGCTACCGGGGGCGCTGGGAATGGGCCGGCAAGACCGCCGCCCGCGCCGATGACCTGCTTTCGTGGCTGCCGGCGCGTCTGTCGGCGCTGCTGCTTGCCGCCCCGCGGCACTGGCCGCGGCTGCGGCGCGAAGCGGCGCGCACGCCCTCACCCAACGGTGGCTGGCCGATGGCGGCGCTTGCGCTGACGCTTGCGGTACGGCTGCGCAAGCCCGGCGTCTATGCGCTGAACGAGCAGGCCTGCGCGCCGACGGCGGCCGACACGGCGCGCGCATTGCGGCATACGCGCCGCGCGGCGCTTGCCATGTTCGTGTTGGCCGCCGCTGGCGCGGCGCTGGTGCGATGAGGCGGCAATTGCACGGCGGAGCAGAAGCCGCCGGCGCGGCGCGCTGGGATTTCTCCACCTGTGCCAATGCTGCCGGCCCCTGTCCGGCCGCCGTCGCTGCTGTGCGCCGCGCCGATGCGGTGCGCTACCCGGATTACACCTATCGGGCGCTGCGCGAGCGGCTCGCTGCCCACCATGGCGTCGTGCCACAGCGCGTGCTGCTCGCCGCCAGCGCAAGCGAGTTCATCCAACGCATCACCGCGGTTGGCGCGCGGCTCGCGCAAGGTCCGGTGGCGGTACCGCATCCCGCCTACGGCGACTACGCCCGCGCAGCCCGCGCCTGGGGCCGCGTCGTCGTCGATGTCGGTGACCCGCGCGCCACCCTTCGGTGGTACGCGGACCCAGGCAGCCCGGACGGCCGACCGCAGCCGCCCCCACCGCAGCCGCAGGCGGTGCCGACCGTGCTCGACGCGGTGTATGCGCCGCTGCGACTGGACGGCACCAGCCCCTGGCGTGCGCGCGATCGCGATGCAGTGTTCGTCCTCCATAGCCCGAACAAGGCGCTCGGCCTGTGCGGGGTGCGGGGCGCCTACGCGATCGCGCCGGCGCGCGCCGGCTACGACGTCG
>JANWUU010000241.1 GCA_025057735.1 Burkholderiaceae bacterium | reverse complement strand
GCCAGGTCCGGATAGATGTCGGCATGGTCGAATTCCAGGTTGTTCAGCACCGCGGTGCGCGGGCGGTAATGCACGAACTTGGCGCGCTTGTCGAAAAAGGCGGTGTCGTACTCGTCGGCCTCGATCACGAACAGCGGCCCGCCGGCGCGCGCCGACACGCCGAAGTTGCGCGGCACGCCGCCGATCAGGAAGCCCGGCGCATGCCCGGCGCACTCGAGGATCCACGCGAGCATCGACGCCGTGGTCGTCTTGCCGTGGGTGCCGGCCACCGCCAGCACGTGCCGTCCGGCCAGCACGTGCTCGCCGACCCACTGCGGACCCGAGACGTAGCGGGCGCCGGCCTCCAGGATGGCCTCCAGCAGGTCGTTGCCGCGCGACACCACGTTGCCGATCACGAACAGATCCGGCCACAGCGCCAGTTGGCTGGCGTCGAAACCCTCGATGACCTCGATGCCGGCGGCAGCCAGCTGCTCGCTCATCGGCGGGTATGCATCGGCGTCGCAGCCGGTGACGCGATGCCCGGCCGCGCGCGCGAGCAGCGCGACGCCACCCATGAAGGTGCCGCAGATGCCGACGATGTGGATGTGCACGATGGACCGACGCGGTGCGTGACCGGGCGATGCGGGTCGCCGATGCGAAGCGCGCGATTCTAAGCGCTGCGGCTCGCTACACTTCGCGCCATCTGCGCATTGCCGCGCCGTTATGGCCCGCCGCTCCGCCAACCGACACGCCGAGGACGTCACCACCGAGATCGCGGTAGCCGCCGCGCGGCTGATCGCCGACGAGGGTCTCGATTACGCCGCCGCCAAGCGCCGCGCCGCACGCCAGCTGCTCGGCAGTGCCGACGCACGCGGCCTGCTGCCCGACAACGAGCGGGTCGAAAGCGAGCTGCGCCGCCATCTGCGGCTGTACGGCGGGGCCGAGCATCTTGCCTTGCTGGCTACCCTGCGCCGCGCCGCGCTCGCCTGGATGCAGCGGCTGGCGGCGTTCGATCCGCACCTGGTCGGCGCCGTTCTCAACGGCACCGCCACCGAGCACTCCGCGATCCAGTTGCACCTGTTCACCGACGACGCGAAGGCGGTGGAAATCTTTCTGCTCAACGAGGGCATCGCCTTCGAGGCCGAAGAGGGCGGCGACGAGGCGGGGGCGCCGCTCGAACGCCTGCATTTTCCGATCACGCTACGGCCGCCGGGACGGGCGCCGCTGCATACGGCCGTGGTGTTGAGCGTGCACCACACCGACGCCATCCGCGTCGCGCCGCGTCACCGTTCGACCGACGCGTCGCTGCATCCGGTGGCGGCCAGCGGGCGCGCCCGCGCCGAGCAGGTGGCCTCCCTGATCGCCGCCGAGTCCGCGCCACAATGACGTCCCGCGTGCGCGCCGGGCTGGCCATGCTGGCGGTGGCGGCGCTCGCCGCCGGGGCGGGGGCCGGTCTGGCGCTCTGGCGTCTGCAGGGCGAGGCACCGGCGCCGGAGGCGAGCGCGGCGCTGTTCGGGCTGACGCTGCCGGATCCGGACGGCCGGCCGCAGGCCCTCGCGCAGTGGCGCGGACGTCCTCTGGTCATCAACTTCTGGGCCACCTGGTGCGCCCCGTGCGTGGAGGAGATGCCGGACCTGCAGCGCGTGCGCGACGAGTATCGTGCGCGCGGCGTGGAGATCGTTGGCCTGGGCATCGACACGGCCGACCGCATCCGGGCGTTTCGCGACGATCTGCGACTGACGCTGCCGCTGCTAGCCGCCGGCGCCCAGGGCAGCGAGATCGCGCGCGCCTTCGGCAACACCGCTGGCGCCCTGCCGTACACGGTCCTGATCGCCGCCGACGGTCGCGTGGTGCAGCGCCGCCTCGGCCGCATCAAGCCGGAGGAACTACGGCGCTGGCTCGACGCGCAGGCGGTCGGGCGTTGAGGGCGAAACTGGACAGGCGCCGCGAATCTGTTGACAATTCGCGCCTTCTTCGACAAACGCGCCGGTAACTTCGCCGAAAGGCACAGCCCGATGCCCAGCGGTTGCCGCGACTCGACCCCGTGCCTCAGCACATCCTCGTCCTGAACGGACCGAACCTGAACCTGCTCGGCACGCGCGAGCCGTCCATCTATGGCGCGCGCACGTTGGCCGACATCGAGCGCGAATTGACGGAAATCGCCGGCCGGCACGGCGTGCGCCTGTCCTGCTTCCAGTCCAATGGCGAGGGGGCGCTCGTGGACCGCATCCACGCCGCCCGCACGGAAGGGGTGGATTTCATCATCATCAATGCGGGCGCCCTGACGCATACCAGCATTGCGCTGCGCGATGCGCTGGCCGCGGTGGCGATCCCGTTCGTCGAGGTGCATTTGTCGAACGTCTACCGGCGCGAGCCGTTCCGCCATCACTCCTACCTGGCCGACCTCGCCGTCGGCTCGATCGTCGGCCTGGGGGCCGCAGGCTACCGCCTGGCGCTGGAATACGCGCTGACCGGCGGCGCCGATTGACCGGCGCGCGTTGCGGGAGATCGTCATGGATCTGCGCAAGCTCAAGACCCTGATCGACCTAGTGGCCGAATCCGGAATCGCCGAGATCGAAGTCACCGAGGGCGAGGACAAGGTCCGCATCGTCAAATATCCGACGCCACCGGCGGTCACCCCGCTGCCGGTTGCCGCCACCCCGCCGGTGGTCGCGCCGACGGTGATCGCTGCGCCCGCCCCAGCCCCGGCGGCCGCACCGCCGCCGCCGGCGGCGGCCGAGGCGGAGGCCCCGAAAGGGCACGTGGTCAAGTCCCCGATGGTCGGCACGTTCTACCGCGCCCCGAGTCCGGGCGCGAAGCCGTTCGTCGAGCTGGGCCAGGCGGTCAAGCCGGGCGACATCCTCTGCATCATCGAGGCGATGAAGCTGCTGAACGAGATCGAGTGCGAGGTCAGCGGCGAGGTCAAGGAAATCCTGGTGGAAAACGGCCAGCCGGTCGAATACGGGCAGCCGCTGTTCGTGATCGGCTGAGCGCATGTTCGGCAAGATTCTGATCGCCAACCGCGGCGAAATCGCGCTGCGCATTCAGCGCGCCTGCCGCGAGATGGGTATCCGGACGGTGGTGGTGCATTCGACCGCCGACACCGACGCCAAGTACGTGAAGCTCGCGGACGAGTCCGTGTGCATCGGGCCGCCGCCATCGAAGGACAGCTACCTGAACATCCCGGCCATCATCAGTGCCGCCGAGGTGACGGACGCGGAGGCGATCCACCCCGGGTACGGCTTCCTGTCGGAGAACGCCGACTTCGCCGAGCGGGTTGAAAAAAGCGGCTTCGTCTTCATCGGCCCGCGCCCTGAGTCGATCCGCCTGATGGGCGACAAGGTGTCCGCCAAGAAGGCGATGATCGAAGCCGGCGTGCCGTGCGTGCCCGGCTCGCCGGGGGCCCTGCCCGAGGAGCCGCGCGAGATCGTGAAAATCGCGCGCGCGATCGGGTATCCGGTGATCATCAAGGCCGCCGGTGGCGGCGGCGGCCGCGGCATGCGCGTCGTGCACACCGAGGCGGCGCTGGTCAATGCGGTGAACATGACGCGCCAGGAGGCGCAGGCGGCGTTCGGCAATCCGGACGTCTACATGGAGAAAGTCCTCGAAAACCCGCGCCACATCGAGATCCAGGTGCTGGCCGATCAGCACCGCAACGCGGTCTGGCTGGGCGAACGCGACTGCTCGATGCAGCGGCGCCATCAGAAGATCATCGAGGAGGCCCCCGCACCCGGCATCCCGCGCAAGGTGATCGAGCGTATCGGCGACCGCTGCGCCGAAGCGTGCCGCCGCATCGGCTACCGTGGCGCCGGCACCTTCGAGTTCCTGTACGAAAACGGCGAGTTTTATTTCATCGAAATGAACACGCGCGTGCAGGTCGAGCACCCGGTCACCGAGATGGTCACCGGCATCGACATCGTGCAGCAGCAGATCCGCATCGCCGCCGGCGAGAAGCTGCCGTTCCGGCAGCGCCAGATCGTCAGCCGCGGGCACGCCATCGAGTGCCGCATCAACGCCGAGGACCCGTACAAGTTCACGCCCAGTCCGGGGCGCATCACCGCCTGGCACCCGCCCGGCGGGCCTGGCGTGCGGGTCGACTCCCACGTGTACGCCGGCTACTTCGTGCCGCCGCACTACGACTCGATGATCGGCAAGCTGATCTGCTACGGCGATACGCGCGCGCAGGCGCTAGCCCGCATGCGCATCGCACTGTCCGAGATGGTGGTCGAGGGCATCAGCACCAACATCCCGCTGCACCGCGAGTTGCTGCTGGACGAGAAGTTCATCCAGGGCGGCACCAGTATCCATTATCTGGAGCAGCGGCTGGCGGCGCGGCAGGCGGGCCAGGGCTCCTGACGCGGCGATGATGCGCGAGTTGACGGTGCGGGTGGACGGCGCCCAGGTGGAAGCCTTCACGGACGCGCTCGCCGCCGGCGGGGCGCTTGCGGTCAGCGTCGAGGACGCCGATGCCGGCGGCCCGCAGGAGCAGCCCATCTATGACGAACCGGGCGCCGCGCCCGCTACCGTGGGCTGGCCCAGCAGCCGGGTCAGGATCCTGATCGACGCGCACACCGACGGCGCGCGGCTGCTCGCGCGGGCTGCCGCCGGCGTGCTGCCCGCCCCGCCGCCGGTCGAGGCCGTACGCGAGGTCGGCGATGCCGACTGGGTGCGCCTGACCCAGGCGCAGTTCGGTCCGATCCGGATCGGCCGCCTGTGCATCGTGCCGTCCTGGCACGAACCACCCAACGATGCGCTCGTGATCCGGCTCGATCCGGGTGTGGCTTTCGGCACCGGCACGCATCCGACCACCCGGCTGTGCCTGCGCTGGCTGGATGCGCACCCGCCGCGCGGCCTGCGCGTGCTCGACTATGGCTGCGGCTCCGGCATCCTGGCGCTCGCCGCCGCCAAACTGGGCGCGGCCAGCGTGGCTGCGACCGACATCGATCCGCAGGCCGTGACGGCCGCGCGTGCCAACGCCGCAGCCAACAGCGTGGAGGGCGTCTACACTGAACCGGCGGCGCTTCCCGCGCAGCCGTTCGACGTCGTGCTCGCCAACATTCTCACCAACCCGCTGAAAGTGCTCGCGCCGACATTGGCCGCACGGGTGGCCGCCGGCGGCACGCTGGTGC
>JANWUU010000192.1 GCA_025057735.1 Burkholderiaceae bacterium | reverse complement strand
CGCGTGCTCCAGCCCGAAGGCGCGGTGCAAGGCGCGCACCGCCAGTTCCATGTACTTGTCGTCGACCACGACCGAGATCTTGATCTCGCTGGTGGCGATCATCTGGATGTTGATGCCCTCCTCGGCCAGCGTGCGGAACATAAGGCTGGCGATGCCGACGTGCGAGCGCATGCCGATACCGACCACCGACACCTTGCAGATGCGCGGATCGCCGACGATCTCGCGCGCACCGATGTGCGCCTTCACCTTGCCGTTGAGCACCTCCATCGCCTTGGCGTATTCGTTGCGGTGGACGGTGAACGAAAAGTCGGTGTAGCCGTCGACGCTGACGTTTTGCACGATCATGTCGACGTCGATGTTCGCCTCGGCGATCGGTCCCAGGATTTGATAGGCGATGCCAGGCCGGTCCGGCACGTGCGTGAGCGTGATCTTGGCTTCGTCGCGCGAGAATGCGATCCCGGAGACGACGGCCTTTTCCATCGCCATGGCTTTGTCCCCCTCGTAAGTGATCAGCGTGCCCGAATTGGCCTCCTGCGCGATCGGCAGCTCCGGGTCGGTCAGGCTCGACAGCACGCGCAGGCGCACGTTGTACTTGCCGGCGAACTCGACGGACCGGATCTGCAGCACCTTCGAGCCGAGGCTCGCCATTTCGAGCATTTCCTCGAAGGTCACGGTGTGCAGCCGGCGCGCCTCGGGCACGATGCGCGGATCGGTCGTGTAGACGCCGTCCACGTCGGTGAAGATCATGCATTCGTCGGCCTTCAGCGCCGCTGCCAGCGCCACCGCCGAGGTGTCCGAACCACCGCGCCCAAGGGTGGTGATGTTGCCGAACTCGTCCACGCCCTGGAAGCCGGCGACGACGACGATGTAACCGTCGTTGAGATCCGCGCGGATCTTGCGCTCGTCGATCTCCAGGATGCGCGCTTTGGTGAATGCGCTGTCGGTCAGCACGTGCACCTGCGGGCCGGTGTAGCTCTTCGCCTTCAGGCCCAGCTCCTTCAGGGCCATCGCGGTCAGCCCGATCGTGACCTGCTCGCCGGTGGACGCCACCACGTCGAGCTCGCGCGGATCGGGATTCGGCTGCACTTCCTTGGCAAGCGCGATCAGCCGGTTGGTCTCCCCGCTCATCGCCGAGACGACGACGACGAGCTGATGGCCGGCGCGCTGCCACTTGGCCACGCGACGCGCGACGTTCTTGATCCGCTCGACCGAGCCGACCGACGTGCCGCCGTATTTCTGGACGATCAGTGCCATGGTGCGCAGGGAAAGGCGCGGATTATAGGGAGCGTCGGCGTCTGCGGCACGCCGCCCTCAGAGAGCGAACAACGGCGCATCCGGCCGCCAGGCGAGCCGCACGCGTGGCCCGCCGCGCTCCACCAGCCGCGCATCCGGGCCGAGACCGGCCACGTAGATGAGGCGGTCGTCGCGCCAGACGAGCGGCAGCTGCGCCCGTTCGAATTCGGGGATGCCGGCTTCCTGAAAGAGCCTTTTCAGTGTTTTCGAGGGGCGCGTCGGATGGGGCTTGAAACGCTCGCCGCCGCTGCGCCCACGCAGCTGCAGCGGTCGTTCCGCGAGCCAGCGCGGATCGAATCCTTCTTCGGCGTCGCTTTCGAAGTGCAGCACGCCGCGCCACGCCGGCACGGCGACCGCCGACTCGCCGTGCCAGACGACGGTGGCCTCCGCCGCTGTCAGCCGCTGTGCCGGTCGCACGAGCAGCAGTCCGCGGTGGCGCCGGATCTCCAGCGCCCCGACGCGCGCCAGCAGCTTCGCATCGGCGCGTGCGGCGAGCGCCTGCGTCAGCAGGTCGCGCAGGCGCGCGCGGGCGAGCGTCGCCACCCCGTGTCCGGCCAGCCAGTGACGCAGGACGAGCGCCTGCCGCGCCGGCGTCAGCTGCGCCAGTCGATCCAGACGCAGCATCCCGGCCGGCGCGCCTGCGGCGCAGGCCGCCAGGTCCGCTGCGGCGCATTCGCGCAGCACCTCGGCCGCTTCGCCCAGCAGCGCGATCGAGCGTGCGGCCGCCGCGCGCATGCCCGGGCGCGCCGCCGCAAGGGCCGGGATCACCTGCTGGCGCAGGGCGTTGCGCAGCAGGCGTGTGTCCGAATTGCTCGGGTCGTCCACATAGGGCAGACCGCGCAACGCGACGTAGCGCTCGAGGTCGGCGCGCGCAAAATCCAGCAGCGGCCGCACCAGGAGCAACTCGCCGAGCGCGCGCTGCGGCGGCACTCCCGCCAAGCCCTCGGGGCCGGCCCCGCGCAGCCACTGGATCAGGAACGTCTCGAGGCGGTCATCCAGATGGTGCGCCGTCAGCAACAGGCGCGCGTCGTGCTCGCGCGCCGCCTCCGCCAGCGCCGCGTAGCGTGCCTCGCGCGCGGCCGCTTCCGGGCCGCGGCCCCGGCGCTCGACCGAGACGCGCCGCACCACAAGCGGCACCTGGAGCCGCTCGCACAGCGCGCGGCAGTGCTCCACCCAGGCGTCGGCCTGTCGTTGCAGACCGTGATGCACGTGCACCGCCAGCAGCTCGCGGAAGCCGCGCGCGCGCGCCTGCCGCAACCGCACCGCGAGATCCAGCAGCGCGGTCGAGTCGCGCCCGCCGGAGAAGGCGAGCGCGAGCGCCTGGCCGATCCGCCTGCGCCCGCGCGGCCCAGCGTCGATCGGCCGGTCCGCGATGCCATCGTCGAGTGCCGCCTGCACCGCAGCGCGCACGGCGGCCAGCAGCGCCGCCTCCAGCGGATCAGCCGTCTGCGGTCGTTTCCTTGAACTTGCCATAGCCCAGCAGGCGGCTATGGCGCGCCGCCAGCAGGTCCTTGGTGCGCATCGCCTGGAACTGCCGCAGCGAATCCGCCAGCGCCCGTTTGAGCAGCGCCGACATCTGCTTCGGATCGCGGTGGGCGCCGCCGAGCGGCTCGGCGACGATCTTGTCGATCAGCCCGAGCGCCTTCAAGCGGTGCGCGGTCAGTCCGAGCGCTTCCGCCGCCTCCGGCGCCTTGGCGGCGCTTTTCCATAGGATCGACGCGCACCCCTCGGGCGAGATGACCGAGTAGGTGGCGTACTGCAGCATCAGCACGTGGTCGGCCACCGCGATCGCCAACGCCCCGCCGGAGCCGCCTTCGCCGATGATGGTGGCGATGATCGGCACTTTCAGTTGCGCCATCTCGTACAGGTTGCGGCCGATCGCCTCCGACTGCCCGCGCTCCTCGGCGTCGATGCCCGGGTAGGCGCCGGGCGTATCGATGAAGGTAAACACCGGCAGGCCGAACTTTTCCGCCAGCTTCATCAGTCGCAGCGCCTTGCGGTACCCCTCGGGCTTCGTCATGCCGAAGTTGCGCAACGTGCGCTCCTTGGTGTCGCGCCCCTTCTGGTGGCCCAGCACCATCACCGCCTGGCCGTTGAAGCGCGCCAGTCCGCCGACGATCGACAGGTCGTCGGCGAAGTGCCGGTCGCCGTGCAGTTCGTGGAAGTCGGTGAAGATGTCATGGATGTAGTCGAGCGTGTACGGCCGTTGCGGGTGGCGCGCCAGCTGCGCCACCTGCCATGGCGTCAGCTTGGCGTAGATGTCCTTCAGCAACGCCTGCGCCTTTTTTTGCAGCCGCTCGATCTCCTCCGAGATGTCGAGCGCCGAGTCGTCCTGCACGTAGCGCAGTTCCTCGATCTTCGCCTCCAGTTCGGCGATCGGCTGCTCGAAATCGAGGAAGGTGGTCTTCGCCATCGGCCTGTTCCTTTCTGCTTCTCAGTAGGCCACGGGCACCGGATCCAGGCTGCGCCACAGATACCAGGTGGCCACACTGCGCCACGGGATCCACGCCTGGGCCAGGCGCGTCACGCGCTCCCGGCCGGGCCGGCGCAGCAGGTCGGCCACCGGCGCACCGTCCAGGTAATGCAGGCTGACCGCCCGCAACAGCCCCAGATCGTCAAGCGGCAGCACGTCCGGCCGCAGCAGATTAAAGATCAGGAACATTTCGGCTGTCCAGCGCCCGATGCCGCGGATCGCGGTGAGCTGCGCGATGACCTGTTCGTCGGTCATCGCCGCCAGGTGACGCGCGTCGATGCGCTCGCGCACGAAGTGCCGGGCCAGATCGCGCAGATACTCGACCTTGCGCTCGGACAACCCGCAGGCGCGCAGCGTGCTGGGACGACGCCGCAGCAGTTCCTGCGGTCGCAGGTGCGGGCAGGCTGCGATCAGCCGCGCCCACACGGCATCGGCCGCTTTCACGGAGATCTGCTGGCCGACGATCGAGCGCGCCAGTGTGGCGAACGGATCGCCGCGCGAGACCAGCCGCGCGCGCGGATGTCGCGCGATGATGCGCGCCAGCACCGGATCGGCAGCCGCCAGTTCGCGCTTGGCCCGCGACCAGTACGCCGCCGCCGCCATCGGTCATTTGCGACGCCACGTGGTGCCGGCCGGTCCGTCCTCCAGCACGATGCCCTGCGCCAGCAGCTCGGCGCGGATGCGGTCGGCTTCGGCGTAGTTCTTTGCCTGCTTGGCGGCGGCGCGCAGCGCGATCTGCGCCTCGATATGCGCGGCCTCGGCTCCGGACTCGCCACCGCGCAGGAAGTCGGCCGCGTCGCGCTGCAGCAGCCCCAGGATGCCGCCCAACGCACGCAGCTGGCGCGCGAGTGCCGCCGATTTCTTGCGGTTCGCCTCGTTCGCCAACTCGAACAGCACCGAGATCGCCACCGGCGTGTTGAAGTCTTCGTCCATCGCAGCGGCGAAGCGTCGCGCATGCGGCTCGTTCCAGTCGACCTCGCCCGCCGCGGGGGGCACGTCGCGCAATGCCGTGTACAGCCGCGCCAGCGCCTGCCGCGCCTCGGGCAGCAGAGACTCCTGGAATGCGATCTGGCTGCGGTAGTGCGGCCGGACTAGGAAAAAGCGCAGCACCTCGGCGTCGTAGCGGGCGCGCGCGTCGCGCAGGGTCCAGAAGTTGCCGAGCGACTTAGACATTTTCTCGGCGCCGACACGCAGCGCGCCCGCGTGCATCCAGATGCGGGCGAACGGCTGGCCGAAGGCGCCCTCACTCTGCGCGATCTCGTTTTCATGGTGCGGGAACACGAGGTCGGGGCCGCCGCCGTGAATGTCGATCGTGCGCCCCAGCGTGCTACTGGCCATCGCCGAGCATTCAATGTGCCAGCCCGGGCGCCCGGGACCCCATTTTGATGCCCACTGCGGCTCGCCCGGCTTGGCGTGCTTCCAGAGGACAAAATCCAGCGGGTCGCGCTTGGCGGCATCCACCGCCACGCGCTCGCCGGCACGCAGCTCGTCGAGCGACTTGCCGGACAGTTTCCCGTAGCCGGGAAAACGGCGGACCGCGAAGCAGACGTCGCCGTCCTCGGCCGCATAGGCGAGCGCGTTGCGTTCCAGCAGTTCGATAAGCCCCAGCATCTGCGGCACGAATTCGGTGGCGCGCGGCTCGCGGTCCGGCCGCAGGAAGCCGAGCGCGTCGAAATCCTCGTGCATGGAGCGGATCACGCGTGCGGTCAGGGCCTCGATCGGTTCGCCGTTCTCCGCGGCGCGGCGGATGATCTTGTCGTCGATGTCGGTGATGTTGCGGACATACGTGACGCGCAGTCCGCGCGCGCGCAGCCAGCGCACGGCGACGTCGAAGGCGGCGAAGGTGCGCGCATGCCCGAGGTGGCAGAGGTCGTAGACGGTCATGCCGCAGACGTACATGCGCACATGGCCGGGCTCGATGGGTTCGAGCGGCACGACGCTGCGCGTC
>JANWUU010000191.1 GCA_025057735.1 Burkholderiaceae bacterium | reverse complement strand
GCACGCAGCTCGGAGTTCGAACCGAACACCAGATCAACCCGCGTCGCGGTCCATTTCACCTGCCCGGTCTTGCGGTCACGCCCTTCGTAGATGCCGTCCTTGCCGGAGACGGGCGACCACTGCGTACCCATGTCGAGCAGGTTGACGAAGAAATCGTTCGTCAGCTGTCCCGGGCGCTTGGTGAAAACCCCGTGCGGGGCGTTTCCGAAGTTGGCGTTCAGCGCGCGCAGGCCGCCCACGAGGACCGTCATTTCGGGCGGTGTGAGGTTCAGCAACTGGGCCTTGTCCACCAGCAGCGCTTCCGTCGGCACGCCGAGGTTCGGCTTCGCGTAGTTGCGGAAGCCGTCGGCAACCGGCTCCAGCACCGCGAAGGACTCCACGTCGGTCTGATCCTGCCGCGCGTCCATGCGGCCGGGCGCGAACGGCACGGTGATGTCGAAGCCGGCATCCTTGGCCGCCTTCTGCACCGCCGCGCAGCCGCCGAGCACGATCAGGTCGGCCAGCGACACTTTCTTGCCGCCCTTGGCCTGGGCGTTGAACTCACGCTGCACACCTTCCAGCGCAGCCAGCACGCGGGCCAGTTGCGCCGGCTGGTTGACCTCCCAGTCCTTCTGCGGCGCCAGCCGAATCCGGGCGCCGTTGGCGCCACCGCGCTTGTCCGAGCCGCGGAAGGTGGCCGCGGCCGACCAGGCGGTGTACACCAGCTCCGGCACGCTCAGGCCAGTGACCAGGATTTTGGCCT
The DNA here is from genome assembly GCA_025057735.1 of Burkholderiaceae bacterium. The sequence continues at coordinate 2,891 of JANWUU010000191.1, read as the reverse complement.
TCAGCGCCGCGATGTCCTTGTCGTCGATCAGTGGATGGTCGACGGCCGGGATCGGGTCTTGCCAGATCAGTTCTTCCTTCGGCACCTCGGGGCCCAGGTAACGCGCACGCGGGCCCATGTCGCGGTGCGTGAGCTTGAACCAGGCGCGCGCGAACGCATCGGCGAACTCCTGCGGGTTCTGGTGGTAGCGCCGCGAGATCTTCTCGTAGACCGGATCGAAGCGCAGCGACAGGTCGGTGACCAGCATCGTCGGCCTGTGTTTCTTGTTCGGGTTGAACGCGTCCGGGATGATCTCCGGGGCATTCTTGGCCACGTACTGCCAGGCGCCGGCCGGGCTCTTCGTCAGCTCCCACTCGTAGCCGAACAGCATGTCGAAGTAGCCGGTGCTCCACTTGGTGGGCGTCGGCGTCCATGTCACCTCCGGTCCGCCGGTAATCGTGTCCGGCCCCTTGCCGCTCTTGTAGGTGCTCAGCCAGCCCAAGCCCTGCGCCTCCAGCGGCGCCGCCTCCGGCTCCGGCCCGACATGCGTCGCCGGCCCGGCGCCGTGCGCCTTGCCGAACGTATGTCCGCCGGCGATCAGGGCGACGGTCTCCTCGTCGTTCATCGCCATGCGGCGGAACGTCTCGCGGATGTCGCGCGCGGCAGCCAGCGGATCGGGATTGCCGTTCGGGCCCTCCGGGTTCACGTAAATCAGGCCCATCTGCACAGCGGCGAGGGGATTCTCGAGCTGACGGTCGCCGAAATAGCGGCGGTCCTCCAGCCACTTGTGCTCCGGACCCCAGTACACGGACTCGTCGGGCTCCCATACGTCCTGGCGCCCGCCGGCGAAGCCGAAGGTCTTGAAGCCCATCGACTCCAGGGCCACGTTGCCGGCCAGGATCATCAGGTCCGCCCACGAAATCTTGCGGCCGTATTTCTGCTTGATCGGCCACAGCAGACGGCGTGCTTTGTCCAGGTTGGCGTTGTCGGGCCAGCTGTTCAGCGGCGCGAAGCGTTGCTGCCCGGTGCCGGCGCCGCCGCGCCCGTCACCGATGCGGTACGTACCCGCCGCATGCCAGGCCATGCGGATCATCAGTCCGCCGTAGTGGCCGAAGTCGGCCGGCCACCACTCCTGCGACTGCGTCATCAGCGCCTGTAGGTCGCGTTTGACTGCCGCCAGGTCGAGGCTGAGGAACTCCTTGCGGTAGTCGAACCCCTTGCCCATCGGGTCGGACTTCTCGGAGTTCTGACGCAGGATCTTCAGGTTGAGCTGGTTCGGCCACCAGTCGGCATTGCTCGGACCGTGCTTGGCGGCCTGCGTGTGCACGGCGGCAAATGGACATTTGGCTTCGTCTGGCATTGGATCTCCTTCTCCGGTCGTTGGAAACGCGCGCGGCCGACCCTCAGGGGGTCAGTCCAAGCGCGTACTCGGTCGCGTGCCACAACAACACGGCGGCACCGCCGAGGTTGACCGCCGCGCCGGCGAGGAACTGCAGCAGTCCGGCCGGCGTGCGCGTCGAAGCGCGGACGATTTCGCGGGTCATCGGTCCTCCGTGGACGTGGTCGATGGCGACATTGGCAATGTAGGCGTCGGCGGCCAGGATTGGAAATCGATTGTTTTGAGGGTTATGATTGACCGCGTCGATCGATGAACGGAGCCCGATGAACCTGCGCGATCTGCAATACCTGGTTGCGGTGGCCGACCATCGTCACTTCGGCCGTGCCGCCGAGGCCTGCCACGTCAGCCAGCCGACGCTCAGCACACAGCTCGCCAAGCTGGAGGAATACCTCGGCGTCAAGCTGTTCGAGCGCACCAACCGGGCCGTGCAGGTCACGCCGGTGGGCGAACGCATCGCCGCCGCCGCGCGTCTGGCGCTGGAGAACGCGCGCCAGGTCATCGAGATCGCGCGCGAGAGCCGCGACCCCCTGGCCGGCACGCTGCGGCTGGGCGTGCTGCCCACGCTGGCACCGTTTTTGATGCCCTGGTTATTGCGGCCGGTGCGCGAGCGCTTTCCGAAACTGCAGTTGTCGCTGACCGAGGAGACGACCGACCATCTGGTGGCGCGCCTGCAGCGGCACGAGATCGATGCGGCATTCCTCGCCACCCCGGTGGCGGACGAGCCAGGACTGCAGGCGATGCCGCTGTTCGACGAGCCGTTTTGGCTCGCCACGCCGCACGGACACCCGCTGGCGCGCTGCCCGGAGGTCACCCGCAAGGCGCTGTCGGAGGCGGAGCTGTTGCTGTTGTCCGACGAACACTGCCTGAAGCAGCAGGCGCTGGAGGTGTGCCGGCATCGGCGCAAGGAGCCGGCGGCGAGCGTGCCCGATCTGCGCGCTTCGAGCCTCGATACGCTGCTTGAGCTGGTGGCGGCGGGCATCGGCTGCACGCTCATCCCGGCGCTCGCCACGCGCGGGCCCTGGGCGCGCTCCTCGCGCATGGAGCTGCGACCGCTGCAGATCGCCGGGGCGTACCGCCGCGTCTCGCTCGCCTTCCGCGCCAGTTATCCGCGCATGCCGGCGCTCAAGGCTTTGGCGGCGCTGGTGCGTGCCGAGGTGCCGCGCGATCTGGTACGGGTGATCGAGGCGCCCGCCGACGCCCCGCGCCGCAGGTAGTGCAGCGCGCGCCGCTGCGCCCATTGCGAGAACTCCTCCGCGTCGGCGGAGCGCGCCAGCAGGGCTACCGTGCGCATCTCGGCCTGCACGCGCAGGCAGGCCGCGGCCAGCGACCGCGGCGCGATGACCGGCGGCTGCTCGGTCAGCCGCAGCGGCAGCTCGGCGCCGGCCAGCTTCGGCAGCAGCCGGCCGACGATGGCGAGGTCGTGCTTGACGTGGGCCAGGCAGCGCGCCGCGGCGCGTGCATCCGCCTGACGCTGCCGTCGCTGCAGTTCGAAGGCGAGCGCGCGCAGCGCGAA
>JANWUU010000170.1 GCA_025057735.1 Burkholderiaceae bacterium | reverse complement strand
CAGCGCGTCCAGCTCGATGACCGAGCCCTGCGCGAGCTGCAGGATGTGCTTGATCGGGATCTTGGTGCGCCCGAGTTCCACCGTCAGCGTGACCGGGATGTCCAGGATCAGATCGAGGTCCTGCCCGCCGTCGGCGGCCGCCGCCCCGGGCGTCAGGCGGTTGAAGATGTTGGCCGGCTGCGCGGCCGTCTCGAGCGCCGTGGCGGACGCGCCGTTGCCGGCGGCGCGCTGCTCCGCGAGCGCCGCCGCCCAGTCGTCGGCCGCCTCGGTCGGTTGCGGTTGCGTCGAATCGCTCATCGTCACTTCCTGTCCACCCCGAGCGTCTCGCTGGCGCGCGAGTATTTGAGCAGCCGTTCCACCCGGATGGCGATGTGGCCGTTGGCGCTGCCGAAGCGACACTCCATCACCGGCACGCCGTCCACCTTGGCCGGCACGATGTCCTTCACCGGCAGCGGGATGAAGTCGCCGACCCGCAGGCGCAGCAGCTCGCCGATCGTGATCTGGGTCTGCGCCAGTTCCGCCACCAGTTCGACCTCGGCGGCCTGCACCTGCTGGGTGAGCTGCGTGATCCAGCGGCGGTCCGGCTCCTGGCCGTCGCCGTAGACGCTCGAATACAGTAGGTCGCGGATCGGTTCCAGCGCGGCGTACGGAAAGCAGACGTGGATTTCGCCGCCCGCTTCGCCGATCTCGACGTTGAAGGTGGTGGCGACCACGATCTCGGACGGGGAAGCGATGTTGGCGAACTGCGTGTGCATCTCCGAGCGCTGGTACTGAAAGTGGAAGCGGAACAGCGTGCCCCAGGCGCGCGTGTATTCCTGCAGCGTGACGTCCAGCAACCGCTGGATGATGCGCGTCTCGGTGGGAGAGAAATCGCGCCCCTCGATGCGCACGTGCAGCTTGCCGTTGCCGCCGAACAGGGTATCGATCACGCAGAAGACGAGCTTCGGGTCAAAGATGAACAATGCCGAGCCGCGCAGCGGCGCCACCGACACGATGTTGATGTTGGTCGGCACCACGATGTCGCGCAGGAACTGCGAGTACTTGATCACCCGCACCGGGCCGACCGCCATCTCCGGCGTGCGGCGGATAAAGTTGAACAGACCCAACCGCAGGTTGCGCGCGAAGCGCTCGTTGACGATCTCCAGCGTGGGCATGCGCCCGCGCACGATGCGTTCCTGGCTGGCGAGATCGTAGGGGCGGATGCCGCCCTTCTCCTCCGGCGGCGGCGCCTTCTGGCTCTCGCCGGTCACGCCTTCCAGCAGCGCGTCGACTTCGTCCTGCGAGAGAAACTGCTCAGCCATGCGCGCGCCCTGTCCTGCGTCGTGCGCCGATCGCCGTCACTGCACGATCAGGTGGGTGAAATTGACGGCTTCCACGCCGCCGGCCGCCGGCGTGCCCTCCAGCGTCTTGTTGGCGGCGGCGACGATTTCGCTCGCCAGCCGCTCCTTGCCCTCGCGCGTGGCCACGTCCTTGGCCTCCTTGGAGCCGAGCAGCAGCAGCACCTCGTTGCGCACCGCCGGCATCATGCTCTTGAGCGTCTCGCCGGCGGCGGCGTCCTTGACCTCCGCCACCAGCTTCACCTGGATGTAGCGGTCGCCGTCGGCATCGCGCAGATTGGCCGTGAACATGTCCAGTTCGACGAACACCGGCAGCCCAGCCTTTTTCTTTTTCTTCTTCGCCTTGGCGGGCTTGTCCGCCGGCGCTTCATCCTCCTCCTCGGCGGCCGCCACGTCCTTGTCCTTCTTGCCGAGCATGAAATACGCGGCCGCGCCACCGCCGCCGCCGAGCAGCAGCAGGGCTGCGACGGCGATCACCAGCAGCTTGGTCTTGTTGCGCTTCGGCGCCGCCGCTGCGCCTTCGGTCTTCGCTTCGCTTCCCGACATGTTTTCCTCGACCCAGAGCCGGCGCCCCGCCCGCGCGGGGCACCCCATCGCGGATCAATGATCGGGAAACTTGAGAGCGGTCGAACGCGCGATAAACGGGCGAAAGACACCCGCCGCGCGCGCCGGCGCGTTCAGACGACGATATCGATCACGCCGCGCGGCCACCGCGGGGTCGGCAGCGCGACGTCGACGGCGAGCGCCTCGGCCGCAGCCCGCTCGCTGCGCCCGCGCACGGCCGCCGGCGCGCCGCCGCGCGCGGATTCGCGTCGCGGCTGGTCGTTGACCTCGGCGCCGGCGAGCTGCAGACCCTGCGCGGCGAACATCTCGCGCAGCCGCGGCAGCGCCTCCTCGATGGCCTGCCGCGTCGCGTGGCTGGCGGCGGCGAAGGCGAGCGTGGCCTCCTGGCCGCGCACCTCGATTTGCACGGCGATCGGGCCGAGATCGGCCGGCGAGACCGACAGCTCCGCCTGCTGCACCTTGCGTCCGGCGAACAGCACCACGCGCTGCGCCAGCGCCTCGGCGAAGGCCGCGCTGCCGACCGGCGCCGGCACCGAGGCGTGCGCGAACGAAAACGCGGGGCTCGCGGGGGCAGCAACCGGCGGCGCCGCAAGCGGCTGGCCCGGGGCAGTCGACATGGCCGGCGCTGGCGCGGGGGCCATCGGCGTTGTCGGCTCTGGCCCGCCGGCGCGACCCGGCGCCGCGGCGCCCTGAGCGGCATCCCTCGACGCCGCGGCCTCCGGGGACGCCAGCGTCGTGGCCGCCATCCGCGTCGGAGCCGCCGCCTTCTCCGCCGCCGCGCGCGGCGCGAGTCGGCCGTCGGCGGCGGCTGACTCGACGGCCGGCAACGGGCGTGTCATGGGTCGCGGCACTGGCGCCTGCAGCGCGTCGGCCTCCGAGGCTGCCTCAGGCGCGTCCTGTGCCGGCGGCGAAGACGCGGGAACCTCGCGCACCGCGGCGGCAACCAGCCCCGCGGCGGCCGACAGATCGGTGAGCACGGCGCTCGCGACAGGCGCGGCGGCCTCGCCCTCCTCGGGCGGGGGCAACGCGGCGTCGCTCGGCGCGCCCTCTTCGGCAGCGGCGCCGTCCGCGGTGCCGGCGAGCGCGGCGCCGTGCAGCGCTTTTGCGTAGTACGCCATGACCGCCTCGAAACCCGGCGCGGCGGCGGGCACGGCCTCGGCTGCGGCGCCGCGCGCGGCGGTCGCGGGCGTTGCCGCCGTGGCGGGCAGGAGGATTTCGTTCATCGCCTCACCATCCTTTCAGCGCCAGCCCCTGCGGCCCGAAACGGCTGTCCTGGCCGCGGCGCGCCAGCTCGTCGAGCGCGCGCTGCTCGCGCCGCGCCTGCCGCTGCTGCACGGCGCGTGCCCGCCGCTGCGCGAGCTTCTCCAGGCGCGCCAGCCGTGCCCGCGCCTGCGCGAGGTCGGCGGCCGCCGCCGCGCGCTGCTGCTCGCGCCGCGCCACCTCGCGGGTCTGCTCCGCCAGCGCCGTCTGCAGTCGCTGCAGGAAGGCGCGCAGGTTGCCCTGCGCCGCCGCGTCGATGCCGTGCGACAGCGTGTCCTGCGCGCGCCGGCCGTACTCGCGCTGGTAGCCGTGCAGCAATTCGAGCTGGCGCTGCGCCTGGGCGCAGGCTTCCGTGCATTGCGCATGGCGCGCGGCGGCGGCGTCGTGCGCGGCGCGCGCCAGTTCGATCAGCATGTTGAGGTTGGCAGGATCCATCGGTTCAGGTGAGCGGGATCGTATCCAGCAGCGCCGCCAGCCGGCCGTGCGCCTCGGCCAGCGTCGAGGGCTCGTCCATGCGCTGCTGCAGAAAGGCTTCCATGCGTGGATAGGCCTCGATGGCCGCGTCCAGCAGGCGGTCGGCGCCGGCGACATAGGCGCCTACCGATAGCAGGTCGCGGTTGCGCACGTAGCGCGAATAAAGCGCCTTGAAGCGGCGTGCCAGCTCGATTTGGTCCGGGCCTGCCACCGCGTTCATCACGCGCGAGATCGAGGCCTCGATGTCGATCGCCGGATAGTGGCCGGCCTCGGCCAGCGCACGCGACAGCACGATATGGCCGTCCAGGATGGCGCGTGCCGCATCCGCCACCGGATCCTGCGGATCGTCGCCCTCGGTGAGCACCGTGTAAAACGCGGTGATCGAGCCGTGCCGGCCGTCGGTGGCCGGCGCGTTGCCGGCGCGTTCCACCAGTTGCGGCAGGCGCGCGAACACCGAGGGCGGATAGCCTTTGGTGGCGGGCGGCTCGCCAATGGCGAGCGCGATCTCGCGCGCGGCCATGGCATAGCGGGTCAGCGAATCGAGCAGCAACAGCACCTGCTTGCCCTGATCGCGGAAGTGCTCCGCGATGGCGGTGGCGTAGGCTGCGCCCTGCATGCGCAGCAGCGGCGGTGTGTCCGCCGGGGCGGCCACCACCACCGCGCGCGCCAGCCCCGCCTCGCCGAGGATGTCTTCGATGAATTCCTTGACCTCGCGGCCGCGCTCGCCGATCAGCCCCACCACGGTCACGTCGGCGGCGGTATAGCGGGCCATCATCCCCAGCAGCACGCTCTTGCCCACGCCGGCGCCGGCGAACAGCCCCATGCGCTGGCCGCGGCCGACCGTCAGTAGGGCATTGATCGCGCGCACGCCGACGTCCAGCGGCTCGGCGATGCGCTGGCGCTCCATCGCGTTGATCGGCCGCCGCGCCAGCGGCCGCAGCGGCACGCCGACCAGCGGCCCGCGCTTGTCGAGCGGCCGTCCGTTCGGGTCCAGCACGCGGCCGAGCAGCGCGTCGCCCAGCGGCAGGTGCCGTGTGCGGTCCTCGGCGCGCCGCCAGGGGTGGTTGTCGCGTCCGAGGCGCGGGCGCTCGGCCACGGCCTCGTACGGCAGCACGCTGGCGCCGGGCTTCAGCCCCACCGGCTCCGCCGTGGGCATCAGAAACAGCCGTTCGCCGGCGAAGCCGACCACCTCGGCATCGACGCGCAGCCCGCCTTCCTGCAGGACCACGACCTGCGCGCCGAGCGGCAGCTTCAGACCCACGGCCTCCATCACCAGCCCCGCCACGCGCGTCAGGCGCCCGCGCAGCTCCAGCGGCTGCGCGGCCGTGGCGATCGCCGCCGCCTGCGACAGGAAGCGGCGGAACATCGCGGGCGGCTCAGTCGGCATCGGTCGTCGGAGAGCCCTCGGCGCCGAGCGCCGCCAGCACGCGGCGCCAGCGCGTTGCCACCGTCGCATCCACTTCGGACAGCGCGGTTTCCACCCGGCAGCCGCCGCGCTCGATGCCGGCGTCGGCGATGAACTGGCAGCCTTTCAGCAGGGCGTCCCCCTGCAGTTCGGCCGCGAGCAGCGCGTAGTCGTCCGGGTGCACGTAGATGCGCGGCTGGGTCTGGCTGTCGATGACGAGCGAGACGGCCTCGCGCGCCACCGGCAGCAGCGTCTCGCGGCGCGTGGCCAGCTCCTGGCGCAGCACCTGCCGCGCGATCGCCAGCGCGCAGTCGAGCAGGGCATCGGCGCCCGCGCCCTCCAGTTCCGCAAAGCGCGCGCGCAGGCTGCCGCACAGCGCCTCCAGCTGCGCCGCCTGCTGCAGCCGCCGCTGCCGTTCCTGCGCCGCCCCCTCGGCGCGTCCCTGCGCCAGCCCACGCTCGTAGGCCTGCCGCTCCCGCTCCGCGGCCGGCCCGCCGCCGAGCGCACCCGTGTCCTGGCCGAGCGGGCGCAGCGGCCAGGCGGCGGCGCTGCCGACACGCTCCTTGGGAATGAAGCCGCGCAGCGGTTTGAACTCTGGGGCGCCCATGCGATGTCAGATGAACTGATCGTCGCCGCCGCTGGAAAGCTGGATTTGGCCCTCATCGGCCAGGCGGCGCACGATTTTGAGGATCTCGCGCTGCTCGGCCTCCACCTCGGAGACGCGCACGGGGCCCTTGGCTTCCAGGTCCTCGCGCAGCATCTCGGCCGCACGGCTGGACATGTTCTTGAAGATCTTGTCGCGCAGCGCCTGGTCGGCGCCCTTCAGCGCCACGATCAGGCTCTCGCTCTGCACCTCGCGCAGCAGCGTCTGGATGGCGCGGTCGTCCAGCTGCAGCAGGTTCTCGAACGTGAACATCTGGTCGAGGATCTTCTGCGCCAGCTCGGCGTCGTGCTCGCGGATCGCCTCCACCGCCGCCGTCTCCAGCTGCGAACCGAGGAAGTTCAGGATCTCGGCGGCCGCCTTGGTGCCGCCTAGCGTGGCCTTGCGCAGTTTCTCGCTGCCGGCCAGCACCTTCGACAGCACCTCGTTCAATTCCGCCAGCGCCTGCGGCTGGATGCCATCCAGGGTGGCGATGCGCAGCAGCACGTCGTTGCGCATGCGTTCCGGCAACTGGCGCAGCACCTCCGCGGCGTGGTCGCGCTCCAGGTGCACCAAAATGGAGGCGACGATCTGCGGATGCTCGTTGCGGAACAGCTCGGCGATCGAACCCGCGTCCATCCACTTCAGCGCCTCGATGCCGGAGACGTCGCGGCCCTGCAGGATGCGGTCCAGCAGCATGTTGGCCTTCTCCTCGCCGAGCGCGCGCTTCAGTACCTGCGAGATGTACGCATCGGTGTCGCCGACCAGCGAATACTGCGCCTCGCGCGTCTGGTGGAAGGCGGCGATCACCTCCTCCACCTTTTCGCGCGGCACGGTCTTGATGCGCGCCATCGTCTCGCCGAGCTTCTGCACTTCCTTCGGCGACAGGAACTTCAGCACCTCGGCGGCCTGTTCCTCGCCGACGGCCAGCAGCAGGATCGCGGCGCGCTCCAGCCCCGCTTCGTCCAGCGCCATCAGGAACCCTTCGCGTCGGGGCCGACCCAAGCCTTGACGACGTTGGCCACCGCGGCCGGGTCGTTTTTGGCGAGCTGCCGCACCTGCTCGAGCGGCGACGGCCCCTCGGCGCCGCCACCGGCGGCCTCCGGCTGCGGCAGGGCCGGCGTGGCGCCCGCCGGCGCCGCTGCCGGTG
>JANWUU010000128.1 GCA_025057735.1 Burkholderiaceae bacterium | reverse complement strand
GCTGCCCTCATGGCCGGACCGCGGGCGGTTCGGTGACGAAGCCGATCCGGTTCAGCCCCGCCTGTTGGGCGGCGGCCATGACCTCGGCGATGCGCTCGTAGCGGGTGCCTTTGTCCGCGCGCAGATGAACCTCCGGCGGCGGCACCCGCGCAGCCGCGGCCGCCAGCCGTGGCGCCAGGGCCGCCAGCTCGATCGGTTCGGCCTCCCAGTAGAGCCGACCGGCGGCGTCGATGGCGATGCGGATCGGTTCCTCCGCCGGCGTCACCGCCTCCGATTTCACCGGTGGCAGGTCGATGCGGATCGCGTAGGCCAGCAGCGGCGCGGTGATGATGAAGATCACCAACAGCACGAGCATCACATCCACCAGCGGCGTGACGTTGATCTCCGCCATCGGCTGCGATGGCGCCTGCCCGCGCTCGAAGCCGCCGAAGCTCATGCCGCCGCGGCGCCGCCGAGGCGCTCGCCGGTGGTCAGGTAGGCGTGCAGGTCGTGCGCGAAGCCGTCCAGCAGCGCCAGCAGCACACGGTTGACGCGCGTGAACGCGTTGTAGGCGAGCACCGCGGGAATGGCCACCGCCAGCCCGAAGGCCGTCATCAGCAGCGCCTCGCCGACCGGGCCGGCTACCCGGTCCAGCGACACCGTGCCGGCGGCGGCGATCGCCAGCATCGCCTGATAGATGCCCCAGACGGTGCCGAACAGACCGACGAACGGCGCGGTGCTGCCGACCGAGGCGAGGAAGGTCAGCCCCGATTCCAGGCGCGCGGCCGCCTCGTTGATGCGCTGACGCAGGGCGCGCGTGATCAGTTCCGAGCGGTCGATGCGGGCCGCCAGGCTCTCGGCGCTCGCCGGCGGCGCGGCCGCCCCCGCCGCGCTCTGCGCCAGCGGCACGAACAATTGCTCCGCGTCGGCCGCCCGCAACTGCGCGATCGCCGCCTCCACCGACGGCGCGTTCCAGAAGTTTTCCAGTTGGCGCGCCGCGCGCCGCACGCGCAGCCACGCCCACGCTTTCCACAGGATCAGAAACCAACTGCCGACCGACATCGCCAGCAGCAGATACGCCGTGACGCGGATGACCGCGTCGGCGTGCGTCCAGAAATGCGCCAGGCCGAGCTGGACAGTCTCCGGCCCCATCAGCGCAAGCCGAGCACGTCCTGCATGTCGTACAGGCCGGGCGCGCGGCCGGCCAGGAAACGCGCCGCGCGCAGCGCGCCGAGCGCATAGTTGCTGCGGCTGGCGGCGCGGTGCGTGATCTCGATGCGCTCGCCCGGACCGGCGAACAGCACCGTGTGGTCGCCGACGATGTCGCCGCCGCGCACCACCGCGAAGCCGATGCTGCCGTCGATGCGCTCGGCCGTGTGGCCGTGGCGGGCGTGGACCGCCACGGCAGGCAGTCGCACGCCGCGGGCGGCCGCCACTGCCTCGCCGAGGGCGAGTGCGGTGCCCGACGGCGCGTCCACCTTGTGCCGGTGGTGCGCCTCCACGATCTCGACGTCGTAGTCCTGCAGGATGCGCGCAGCCAGCGCCACCAGCTTCAGCGCGGCGTTCACTCCCACGCTCATGTTCGGCGCGAACACGACCGGCACCGCGCGCGCAGCGGCGGCGATCGCCTCCCGGCCGTCGGTGTCGAAACCGGTGGTACCGATCACCAGCGCTACGCCGTGGCGCTGGCACACCGGCAGGTGGGCGAGGGTGGCCTGCGGCCGCGTGAAGTCGATCAGCACGTCCACGCCGGCGAGGGCTTGCAGGTCGGCCGTCACGACCACACCGCTGCTGCGGCCGAGGAACTGCGCGCAGTCGGTCCCGACCGCAGGACTGTCGGCGCGGTCCAGGGCGACGGCAAGCTGCAGGTCCGGGGCGGCGAGCGTCGCCTCGATCAGGGCCCGGCCCATGCGGCCGCTGGCGCCGGCAACGGCGATACGAAGGGTCATCGTTCAGCGCGCGGGAATCGTCACCTGCGGGTCGGGTCCTTTCGGCGGCGGCTGCGGCGCGGCCTTCGGCTTGCGGCCCAGGATCAGGTTGTCGGCCAGCTTCTCCGGCGGCATCGGATCGGACTCGACGCGCCGCAGGCGGTCGTTTTCGAAGTGCACCGTCAGGCGCCGCATCTGCCGTTCGCTGCCTTTGCCGCGTTGCAGGTAGTACACGTAGTCCCAGCGGTCGCGGTGAAAGATGCTGGTCAGAAGCGGCGTGCCGAGCAGGAAGCGCACCTGGTCGCGCGTCATGCCTTCCTGCAGTTGCTCGACCATCTCCTGGGTGACGACATTGCCCTGTTGCACGTCGGGGCGGTACGGCTGCACGAAAGCCGGCGTCCAGGGGCGCAGCGCCTCGCAGCCGGGCAGGCTGGCGATGGCGAGCAGCGACAACAGCAGCCGATGCATGTCCTGAGGATGGTGGGCGAAAGAGACGGCTGGCTATGATACGGGCACGGCCTCCCTCCCGCCGACCGTACATGCCGCATCGATCGCACCCGGTCCCGGCCGATCTGAAAACGATCGGTCTGAAGGCAACCCTGCCGCGCCTGAAGATCCTGGAAATCTTCCAGCGCAATGCCCAGCAGGGAGCCACGAGGCACATGAGTGCCGAGGACGTCTACCGGGCCCTGCTTGCCGAGCGGCTGGACGTGGGGCTGGCGACCGTCTATCGCGTCCTGACCCAGTTCGAGCAGGCCGGGCTGCTGTCGCGCAGCAACTTCGAGGCCGGTCACGCCGTCTTCGAGCTCAACGAGGGCCGGCACCACGACCATCTGGTCTGCCTGGACTGCGGCCGCGTCGAGGAGTTCGTCGACGCCGAGATCGAGCGGCGCCAGCAGCGCATCGCCGAGGCACGCGGCTTCCAGTTGCAGGACCACGCGCTGGCGCTGTACGGCGCCTGTACGAAGAAGGACTGCCCGCATCGCAAGGAGAGCCGGCCGGGGCGGGAGCGAAGCGCGCCGGCGGGCGACTGAGACCGGCCCGCCGGCGGCAGCCGCCCTACGCCGCCAGCATTTCGCGCGCATGCTTGCGGGTGGTGTCGGTGATGGCATGGCCGCCCAGCATGCGCGCCAGTTCCTCCACGCGCGCCTGGCGGTCCAGCGGCTCGATGCGCGTCACCGGTGGACCGGCCGCGGCAGCCTCCTTTGCAACGCGCAGATGTTGA
>JANWUU010000105.1 GCA_025057735.1 Burkholderiaceae bacterium | reverse complement strand
CCGGCGCGCCGACGCGCGCGTCTTCGAGGCCGCCGGCGCGCTGCTGCGGCAGGAATACGGTGCCGTGCAGCTGTGCACGCACGTCACGCGGCGCAATGCGCAGCGCCTCGTGCAGGTGCTCAACGAGGTCCTGCCGGGCGGGCATCCGCTCTACCGGCCGCAGCACACGTCAAGCGCACAGCCGGGGGCCTTCGTGCTGCTGCCGCGGCAGGAGGTCGACAGCGAGGCGGCGCCAGACCACCGCCACGCCAGCGGCCAGCTGCGCGACGTGCTGACCGAGCCACGCCCCGAGCGCGACCGCGCGGCGCGCTACCGCGAGGGGCGGCAGTTGGCTGCGGAGATTGCCCATTGGGTAGCCACCCTGCGTGTGCCGACGGCGGAAGGGATGCGGCCGGCACGCTATGCCGACGTGTTGCTGCTGGTCCGCCGGCGCACACATCTGGCCGACTACGAGCGTGCGCTGCGCGATGCCGGCGTGCCGTTCGTCAGCGACCGTGGCGGCGGCCTGCTCGTCACGTTGGAGGCGGACGATTTGCTTGCCCTGCTGCGGTTCCTGGTCGTACCGCACGACGACTTGCGCCTGGCGCACGCGCTGCGCTCGCCGATCTTTGCAGCCAGCGATGAAGATCTGCTTGCGCTGGCTACTGCTGAGGGCGCAACATGGTGGGAGCGGCTGACAGGCGCCGCGCTGCCATCGCCGTCCCTTGCGCGGGCGCGCACGCTGCTGTCGGCCTGGCTGCAGGCCGCCGGCCGGCTGCCAGTGCACGATCTGTTGGATCGCATCTACCACGAGGGCGATGTGCGGCGGCGCTACGCGGCGTTGACCCCACCCGCGGCGGTGGCCCAGGTGCAGGCCAACCTAGATGCGTTTTTGGAGCTGGCGCTAGCGATCGACGCTGGCCGCTATCCGAGCCTGCCGCGCTTCATCGACGAAATGGAGCGGTTGCGCGAAAGCGGTGAGCAGGAGGCGCCCGATGAGGGGGCGGTCGAGCACGGCGACGCGGTGCGCGTGCTGACCATCCACGGCGCAAAAGGCTTGGAGGCTGAAATTGTCGCGCTTGCCGACGCGGATGCGGATGCCGGCGGCGATGTCGAGGGCGCGTTGGTGGTGTGGCCGCCGCAGCAGCCAGCGCCCACCCATTTTTCGCTGCTGCCGCGCGGGCTGGCGTGGCGCGACGCTGCGCGCGCGCCCTGGCTGGCGGAGGAGGAGCGGCTGCGTGAACTGGAGGACTGGAACCTGCTGTATGTGGCGATGACGCGCGCGCGCCAGGTTCTGATCGTCTCCGGGACCCGGCCGCAGCGCAGAAACGGGCAGCGGCCGAGCTGGTACGAGCGTCTGGCGGCGGCGGCCTCGCTGGCGACGGCGCCGTCGGCATCGCTGCCTGTGGCTGTGACGGCCGGCGCCCACATGCGCTGGGTGCGCGATTTTCTACCGCAGCCGAACCCGGTGGGCAAGCGGCGCGCCGCCGAGGCCGACACCGAGGCGGTTCGGCTTGGCCGCGCCTGGCACGAGTTGCTGGAACGCGGCGAGCAAGCGGATCTGGATCGCATCGCGCGCCAACATCGCTTGACGACTCAACAACTTCAGGAAGCTGTGCAGGCTGCCGCCCGCGTGCGGGCAGCGCTGCCGCAGTTT
>JANWUU010000102.1 GCA_025057735.1 Burkholderiaceae bacterium | reverse complement strand
GCGCAGCGCATCGACCAGCAGCGCCAGCAGGCGGCCGGCGCGAGGCGGCAGGTAGCGGTACAGGAAGTCCACCTGGATGTGGTTGTTCTTCGCCACGCCGATGGCAGCCCCGACGAACACGGTGCCCACCAGCAGGTAGCGCGCGATCTCCTCGGTCCAGGAAGCCGAGTCGTTCAGCACGTAGCGGGTAAAGAACTGGTAGAAGACGGTCAGGCCGAGCAGCCAGAACAGGGCGAGCGCGGGCCACGCCTCCAGCGGCGTGTGCGAAAGATCGACCGCCTCGTCCTCGGCGTGAAAGCGGCCGTCCTCGCCTAGCAGCTTGGGACCGGCCGCCGCATCGTCGTCGTGCATCGAATCTCCTCGACGGCAGGCGGCGCCGCCGGCGCGCCCGGGAAAGGGCGCGCCGCGCCGGGCGCCGTTGCGCTCACTTGATCGCCTGGATGCGGTCCCAGTCGCGGCGGTCGTAGCCCATCTGCGCCATGTCGATCGCTTTGACGATGCGGTCGCGGAACTCGTTGCGATTGACCTCGATGATGTTCAAGCCGCGTTTGCGGAACTCATCGACCAGCTCGGCCTCGCGCTTGCGGATGTCTTGCGTCGCGTTGCGTGCCGCCTCCTGCATCACCTCGGTGAACAGCCGCTTGTCGGCATCCGACAGCTTGTTCCACACATGGGGGCCGATCTGCGTGACCAGCGAATCGACGATGTGCCCCGTGAGGATGATGTGCTTTTGCACCTCGTAGAACTTCTTCGCCTCGATCGTCGTCAGCGGGTTCTCCTGCGCTTCCACCGTGCCGTTCTGCAGCGCCAGGTACACCTCGGCGAAGGCGATCGGCGTCGGGTTGGCGCCACAGGCGCGCGGCAGCGCCATGTAGGCCGGCACATCCGGCACCCGCATCTTTAAGCCCTTCATTTCGTCACAGGTCTTAAAGGGCCGGTTGCTGGTGGCATGCCGCACGCCGTAGTAGGTGACCGCCACCATCTGGATGCCGGTCTTGGCACGGTAGCCCTCCGCGAGCTCCTTGAAGACGTCGCTTTGCGCGTACTTCAGCAGATGGTCGGCGTCGCGGAAGGTGTACGGGTAGTAGCCGACGCCGATGCGCGGGAAACTGCGGGCGGCGAACGAGGCTCCGGAGATGATGATGTCCACCGTGCCAAGCGTCAGCCCCTGGTTGATGTCGCTTTCCTTGCCCAGCGAGGACGCCGGAAAGACCTGGATGTCGTAGCGGCCGTTGCTGCGTTTCTTGATCTCCTCGGCAGCCCACACCGACCACTTGTGGTAGGGCTCCGAGGTCTCGTAGACATGCGCCCATTTGAGCTTGGTCTGCGCGCTGGTCGCACCGGCGACGAGCGCAAACGCCGCCGCGGCGGCCCATTGCATCGACTGACGTCGGTTCATGCGTCTCCTCCTCGTGAAAAAGTGACGTGTTTTTCGGGCACCGTCAGACACCGCGCACCCGCCGCCAGCTGGCGGAGAAGCGCGCATGCGCCTTCTGCATGTGACGCTGCATCGCCTGCCGCGCGCGCTCCGGGTCGCGCGCGCGGATCGCCTGCAGCACGGCGTCGTGCTCCTCGATGGCGGCGCGCCAGGCCGGCGCCGTGTCGAAGTAATTGCCCAGGCGTTGGAACAGCCGTCCGCCGCGCGCGTCCCAGAAGCGCGCCACCAGATCGACCAGCACGCCGTTGCCGGTGGCTTCCGCCACCGCGACGTGGAAAGCGCGGTCGCCGGCCAGGGGCGCCCGGCCGGCGGCGGCATCGGCGCGCATCGAATCGAGCGCCGCCCGCATCGCCTCCAGGTGGCGGCGCTTGGCCTGCCGGGCGGCGAGCGCTGCCACCTCGCCTTCGATGAGGCCGCGCGCGCGGATCAGCTCCAGCGGTCCCCACTCGCGGGCGCTGCCCGCGCGGCGTGTGCCGTTCGGCCGCGCGCGCACGTACACGCCGGAGCCGCCGCGGATCTCGATCAGCCCCTCGACTTCCAGCGCGATCAACGCTTCCCGCACCGAAGGCCGGCTGACCTTCAGCTGCGCGGCCAGATCGCGCTCCGCCGGCAGCCGCTCGCCGGGCGGAAACTCGCCGGCCGCGATCAGCTGCCGCAGCTGGTCGGCGATACGGCGGTATAGGCGCGGCGCTTCGACGGATTGCAGCGGCATCGGGGGGCCGGCGAAATTGGCCAAGTGGTCAGACCGGTTTCATGCTAACGTCGCGGCTGCCGAACAACAAGCCCGCGTTCGCGCCGGCATCGTGCAGCGCAGCGGCGGGCGTTTCAGGGAGCGGGGAGGAAGCGTGCGGCTGCAAGGGAAGGTCGCGCTGGTGACCGCAGCCGGGCAAGGCATCGGCCGCGCCAGCGCGCTGGCGATGGCGGCCGAAGGCGCGCAGGTGTGGGCCACCGACGTCAATCCGGCGTTGCTGCAGGCGTACGCCGGTGTGGCGAACGTCAAGACCGCGGTGCTGGACGTGCTGGACCGGGCGGCCATCGAGCAGCTCATCGGGGACCTGCCGCCGCTGTCGGTGCTATTCAACTGCGCGGGCTACGTGCACCAGGGCCATGTGCTGCAGACCGATGACCGCGATTGGGACTTCAGTTTTAATCTGAACGTACGCTCGCAGTTCTGGACCATCCGCGCCGCGCTGCCGAAGATGATCGCCGCCGGCGGCGGTTCGATCATCAACATGGCCTCGGTGGTCTCCAGCATCAAGGCGCTGCCGAACCGCTTCGTGTACGGCGCGACCAAGGCGGCGGTCATCGGCCTGACCAAATCGGTGGCGCTGGATTTCGTCGCCCAGGGCATCCGCTGCAACGCGGTTTGCCCGGGGACGGTCGATACGCCGTCGCTCGCCGAACGCATCAACGCCTTCCCGGACCCGGTGGCGGCGCGCCAGAACTTCATCGCCCGCCAGCCGATGGGACGGCTGGCCAAGGCGGAGGAAATCGCGCCGTTGATCGTCTACCTGGCGAGCGACGAATCCGCTTTCGTGACCGGCCAGGCGTACGTGATCGACGGCGGGATCGCCATTTAAAGGACCGCGCAACGGAGGCGACGTGAAACTGCTGCGTTATGGCGCACCGGGCAAGGAGCGGCCCGGGCTGCTGGACGGCGAGGGCAACATCCGCGACCTGAGCCGCATCATTGCGGACATCGGGCCCGATCAACTGAGCGACGCGGCACTTGCCCGGCTGCGGCGGTTGCGCGTGGACAAGCTGCCGCGCGTGCGGGGCGCACCGCGCCTGGGGCCGCCGGTCGCCGGCGTCGGCAAGTTCGTCGCCATCGGCCTGAACTATCGCGACCACGCGATCGAATCCGGCGCGCCGATTCCGAAAGAGCCGGTGGTGTTCCTGAAGGCGACGAGTTGCATCAGCGGCCCGAACGATCCAGTGATGCTGCCGAAAGGCTCGAAGAAGACCGACTGGGAGGTCGAGCTCGGCGTGGTGATCGGCACGCGCGCGCGCTACGTGTCGCGCCGCGAGGCGCTCGCGCACGTGGCCGGCTACTGCGTGGTCAACGATGTGAGCGAGCGCGAGTTTCAACTGGAGCGCGGCCCGCAATGGGACAAGGGCAAGGGCTGCGACACCTTCGGCCCGATCGGACCGTACCTGGTCACGCGCGACGAGGTGCCGAACCCGCAGCAGCTGAACCTTTGGCTCGAGGTCAACGGCCAGCGCATGCAGACCGGCAACACGAAGACGATGATCTTCGACGTCGCCACCCTCGTGAGCTACGTGAGCCGCTTCATGACCCTGCTGCCGGGCGATCTGATCACCACCGGCACGCCGCCCGGC
>JANWUU010000075.1 GCA_025057735.1 Burkholderiaceae bacterium | reverse complement strand
CGCCGCTGGCCAGGAGCTCGTCCACTGCCTCCGCCGCCAGCCGGCCGCTCACCATCGCGTAGTAGATCCCCTCACCCGAGGCGGGTGCCACCACCCCGGCGGCATCGCCAGCGAGCACCACGTCGCGGCCGTTGTCCCAGGCGCGCCGCGGCTGCAGCGGAATCGGCGCCCCCTCGCGACGGACGATCTCGGCGTCGGCCATGCCGGCGGCGGCGCGCAGCGCTGTCACCGCTGCACGCACCGAGAAACCTTTGCGCGCGGTGCCCGCGCCGACGCTGGTCACTGGGCCATGCGGAAAGATCCAGCCGTAGAAGTCCGGCGAGATGCGTCCGTCGTAGACGACGTCGCAGCGCCGCGGATCGAAGCCGTCCGTGCTTTGCGCCGGCGAACGCACGATCTCGTGGTAGGCGAAGACGCACGGCGGCTGGGCCTGCGGCCCGAGCGCCTGCTCGGCCACCGCCGAGCGGGCGCCGTCGGCGCCGATCACCGCCCGCGCGCGCACCTCGTGGTCTGTGCCCCCGGCCTCCGTGAAGCGCACCAGCGCCGTGCCGTCGCCGGCGCGGGACAACGCGCGGAAGGTCGCGTCGCGGCGCTCCGCGCCGGCGGCGGCAGCGCGCGCGCGCAGCCACTCGTCGAACTCGCCGCGATCGACCATGCCGACGAACCCGTTGCCGATCGCCATGTCGACGCGCAGCTGCGAGGGCGCCACGATGCGCGCGCTGTCGATACGCGCCACCAGCAGCGACTCCGGGATGGCGAATTCCTGCAGCAGCCGCGGCGGCACGGCACCGCCGCACGGCTTGATGCGGCCAGCGCGGTCCAGCAGCAGCACACGCCGGCCCCGCCGCGCGAGTTCCGTCGCCGCGGTGGCACCGGCAGGCCCGCCGCCGATTACGACAGCGTCATAGGTGGCAGGCATGGCCTCACTCGCGCGCCATCGCCAACGCGGGCACGTTCCCGCCGGCCGCACCGCGCCCCGACGGTGTCAGACGCGCGGCCAGGACGGCCGCCAGCAGGAAGCCCGCGCCCTCGAGCGCAAACACGGCACCGTACGCAAGGGCCGCGGAGTCCAGCAGCAGACGCGCGAGGTCCGAGGCGAGCGTGCCGAGAAAACCGCCCAGACCGAAAGCGATCGCCTGCGCCGCCCCCCAGATGCCCATGCGCACCCCTTCGCGTTGAGCGGCGCCGCTGCCGACGATGCCCATCATCGAGCCGATCGCCGCCACCGCATAGGCGCCGTTGGCGGCGCCGAGCGCGGCCACGTTGACTGCCAGCGGCCAGCCGTTGCCGACCACGGCGGCGGCCGTCAGCCCGAAGAGCGCGGCAGCCGAGGCCACGCAGCCGAGCAGCGTCCACAGCCGCAGCGATCCGAGGGCGCCGCCGACCCGGCCGGCAAGCAGACCCACGATCACCATGCCCGCGAGCACCCCCGCGTTCTGCACGCCGGACAACCGGGTCGATTCGCCGGGCGTGTAGTCGAACACCAGTCCGGCGAACGGCTCCAGGATCAGGTCTTGCGCGCTGAACGCCAGCATCGAGACGAAGATGAAGACAGCGAAGCGGCGCGCCTGCGCCTCACTCCAAACCTCGCGCAGCGCCGCGCGAAAGCTCGTGCGCGGCGCCGTACCGCGCGCGGCCGCCGCCGCGGTCGGCTCCGGCGTGCGCTCGACACCCCGCACCGCCACCAGCGTCAGGAAGACGGCGCACGACGCCACTGCCCCAGCGAGCGCCAGCAGCCGCGCCGGCGAGTAGGGGTCGAGCAGTCGGCCCACCACCGCCGCGGTGACGATGAAGCCGGCGATCATCATCACCCACACCACCATCGCCGCCGCCGCTCGGCGCGCCGGTGCGACGCGTTTGGCGAGCAGCACCAGCAGCGTCGTGCCGGCGGCACCGACGCCCAGCCCGATGGCCGTGAAGGCGAGCGCGGCCAATGCGATGCCGGGCAGCGGATGCGTGCCCATGACGACGATGGCCAGCGCCGCCAGTACCGCGCCAGCGGCCAGTACCACCATGCCGCCGACGATCCACGGCGTGCGGCGCCCGCCCACGTCGGAGCCGAACCCGAGGCGTGGCCGCAGCAGTTGCAGCGCGTAGTGCAGACCGACCAGAAGTCCCGGCACGACGGCCGGCAGCGCCAGTTCCACCACCATCAGGCGGTTCATGGTGGAGGTCGTCAGCACCACGATCGAGCCGAGCGCGGTCTGCACCAACCCCAGTCTGACAATGCCGAGCCAGCCGAGCGCGTTCGTCATCGCTCCTCCGTCAGTTGCCGCCGCGCAACGCGAAGGCGGCCACCAGCATTCCGGCGACGAAGAAATTCACCCCGACCGCGCTGTACCAGCGTGCGCGCGCCACTGGCGCACGCAGAAAGTGCCGCATCAGGGCCGCCTGCACGAGCACCAGTGCGGCCACCGCCAGCGCATGCAACGGCTGCGCCAGGGCGAGCAGCAGCGCCGTCACGGCGACCTGCGGGACGATCATCGTGACGCAGGCCACACGCGCCGCCGCCTGCGGGCCGAGGCGCACGGGCAGCGAGCCCACACCCAGGCGCGTGTCGCCCGCCATCGACTTGAAATCGTTCAACGTCATGATGCCGTGCGCGCCGACGCTGTAGAGCGCAGCGACGGCCCACACCGTCGCCGGCGGCAGACGACCGTCCGCGATCGCGATGGCGCCCGTCAGCCACGCCAACCCCTCGTACGTGAACCCGACCGCCGCGTTGCCGAGCCAGCCGTTCTGCTTCAAGCGCAACGGCGGTGCGCTATAGGCCCAGGCGGCGATCAGGCCGACGGCGGCCGCCCACCAGACCCAGATGCCAAGCGCGGCGGCCACCGCGAGCGCCAAGGCGCCGACGCCGATCGCCACGGCAAGGCCCCAGCGGCCGGGCACACGGCCCGACGGGATCGGCCGCCACGGCTCGTTGACGGCATCGACCTCGCGGTCGAACCAGTCGTTGAGCGCCTGGCTGGCGCCGCACAGCAGCGGACCGGCCAGCAGCATGCCGAGCACCAGGGCGTCCCAGCGCTCGGCCAGCGGCACACCCGATGACACCGCGCCGCAGGCGAAAGCCCACATCGGCGGAAACCAGGTGACCGGTTTCAGCAGCTCGAGGATGGCCGCGGGCGGAGGCACCGCGACCGACGGCAGGGCGATGCGCGCCATGCCAGTACGCTAGACATGACGCCAACAACAGTCAAGAAAAATTTACACTGGGTCGGGGCGCGCGACCCTCAAGACGCCTCTTCACGGCCGAGATCGCCCAGTCCGTAGCGGTGCATCTTCACGTACAGGCTCTGGCGGCTCAGCCCCAGCATCTCGGCGGCCGAGGCGCGATTGTCGCCGGTCAGGCGCAGCGCCGCCTCGATGCACATGCGTTCGATCACGTCGGCCGTCTCGCGCACGATGTCCTTCAGCGGCACGCGGCCGATCAGCTCGGTGAGCTGCTCCAGCGAGCGTGGCAACTGCCCGCGCTCGCGCCCGGCTGCGGGCGCGAGCCGCCGGCCCACCGGCCGGAACGAGAATCCCAGGCAGGGCGTCTCCGCCTCCGCTACTGCCACCGCCGAGATCTCGACCTCGGTGCGTTCGCCCAGTTCGTCGCGCACGGTGGTGGCGAACAGCCGCACGCTGCCGTGCTGGCGCATGTTGGCGATCAACACGTTCAGATCCACGCGCTCCCGCCCCAGCCAGTTCTCCAGCGATTTGCCGCGCACCTGCTCGACGCTCGGCGCCTGCACCAGGTCGAGAAAGGCGCGGTTCACCCACAGTACGCGGCCCTCGAGGTCGGTGACGACGAAGCCGTCCGGGAGACCCTCCAGCGCACGCAGCGTCGCGCTGGCGACCGCTGCCGGCGCCTCAGCCGCGCCGGCCGCCGGCGTCAGCCGCACCAGAAAATAAGTGGCGTTTTCCTGCCGGAACAGCGAGGCGCTGACGCGGTATTCGCGCGGGTCTCGGCCGTCGCCGATGCGCACCCGGATTTCGTCGGCACGCCCGGCGCTGCGGGCGGCGTCGAACAGCGCCTGCAGCGACTGCACCGCGCGCGGTCCGAGGCCGTCGGCCAGCGGCCGGCCGACGACGCTGCGGGCGCCGTTGCCGAGCAGGCGCGAGGCCGCCGGGTTGGCCTCCACCACCTTCAGCGTCGCGGCATCGACGATCACGATCGCGTCGGTGGCGAGCTGGAACAGCAGCCGGTAGCGCGCCTCCGCCTGGCGCAGCCGCTGGAAATCGCGTTCCAGGGACTGCTGCGCCTGCACCAGCTGCTGTTGCAGCGCGGAGATCGAGCGCAGATTGCGGCCGAGTGCAATAACCGGACCGCGCTTGCCGACCTTGACGGCCGAATACAGCATCGGCACGTCATCGCCGCGCCGCGACGGATGGTTGACCTGGCGCCAGGACGCCTCGCCCCGGGCGACCGCACTTTCCAGCATTTCCTCGACCTTCGGCCGCGTCTCGGCTGTGACCGTCTCTGCCCAGCGCAAGCCGCGCCAGCGCTCGTAGCCTTCGTCGAGCAGTTCCTGGTGGCCCACCGAAACGTCGCGGATCACGCCCGACCGGTCGATGACGAGCGCGACGTCGGCAGCCGTGCTGATCAGGCGCGCGGCCGTCTGCGGGTCGATACCGGCAAGGAAGCGTCGCGGAGCGGAGAACTCGATCACGGTTCGAAACGCTCCGCCCTCCTGCGCCGTCCGTCGCGGACTCTTCGCCGGGCGTCAACGCATCGTGGCGGATCCACCGCGCGCGATGCCGCGGTCAAAGAAGCGGCGCGCGAGTTCCACCGCGCGGCGCGCGTCGGGCGCCATCGCGTCAGCGCCCACACGGGCGGCCATCTCGGGATGTTCGGCAAAGAACGCACCGCCGACGATGATAACAATCGCGCGGTTGCGGGATGCGCGGCGCATGTCCGCGATCACCTCGCACAGCCCGCCGACCCAGCGCTCGGCGGCGAGCGACAGGCCGGCGGCCGAGAACCAGTGGTCGGCGACCAGCCCAACCAGCTCTTCGTGAGAGAACGCCGGGCCGGCGACCACCTCCCAGCCGTCGCGGCGCAGCAGCTCGGCGACCAGGAACAGACCGAACGTATGTTGCTCGTGCGGGGTTGGCGCCAGCAGGATGCGGCGACCCTCCTGGATCGCGCGCGCGTCGGTCTGGAACGCCGGACTCAGGTCATACAGGACGCGCTGCAGGCGCCATAGTGCGATCGTCACCGAGCTGAAGTCGCATCGATCCTGCTCCCACCAGCGCCCGAGCATGCGCGCCGCCGGCGCCAACAGCTCCAGAAAGATCGCTTCCAGGCCGACACCGCGCGTCTGCAGCAGCGACAGGTAGCGCGCGATCGCCTCGGCATCGTCGCGCAGCAGCAGGCGCGCGAACTCCTCGACTTCCAGCCAGCTCGGCACGGCGGCCTGCGGCGCCGCCGGGCGCTCGCCGCGATGGGCGAGCACCAGACGCGGAATCACTTCGCGCTCGATCGTCACCAGCAGGGCGTCGAGCGGCGCCTCGCCGCCCTCGTCGCGCGTCGCCCGCGTCGCACCGCCGTTCGTCTCCGCGGAGAGGGCATCGCAGGCGCTCGCGATCGGGAAGCCCATCGTGCGTGCAGACACACCGGCCATCGCCCCCCCCTTTTTCCGTGGCACGGTCAGCTTATGCACGTTTCCGAGCCGCGATCCAGCGGCACTGCGGCAATTCGGCACGGATAACACCACGCTATCCCCCCAACAGGTGAGGAGGCCATCGCCTGCATGGCATTAGACGCCCCGACCGCCGGCTTGTCAATCTGCATGGACGTACAGTTTGATTGACACTCGTGCGCTTTGTGTCTAGATTGGCCGACAGCACCGGGGAGTGGCAGCAATGGGCAAGGCAGTTGCGCCAGGCAGGTCGGCCACCGCGCTCTACACGCGCGAGCAGCGCGAGCGGCGTGACCGTTCTCCCTGGACCCGCGTGCAGGCGGTGCTGGCGCCGCTGCAGTTCGCCGTCTTTCTGCTGAGCCTGGCGCTGGTCCTGCGCTTCCTCGCCACGGGCGACGGCTATACGGCGGCGACGGCCTCGATCGTGGCCAAGACCCTGCTGCTGTACGCGATCATGGTCACCGGCGCGATCTGGGAGAAGGACGTGTTCGGCGTGTACCTGTTCGCGCCGCCGTTCTTCTGGGAAGACGTCTTCAGCCTGCTGGTCCTGGCCCTGCACACGCTGTACCTGTTGGCGCTCTTCAGCGGTGTCGCGAGCGCCGTCGAGCAGATGTGGATCGCG
>JANWUU010000057.1 GCA_025057735.1 Burkholderiaceae bacterium | reverse complement strand
CCAGCGCCTGTCGCTGTACAAGAAACTCGCCTCCTGCGACAGCGACGAGGCGCTGCTGGCGTTGCAGGAGGAGCTGATCGACCGCTACGGCCGGCTGCCGGAGCCGGCGCGCGCGCTGGTCGAGACGCACCGGCTGCGCCTTATGGCCGAAAAACTGGGCATCCGCAAGATCGATGCCGCGGCTGAATCGATCACGCTGACCTTCGTACCCAATCCACCGCTCGATCCGGCGCGGCTGGTGGCGCTGCTGCAGCGCGACCGCACGCGGCGCATGCTCGGCCCGCAGCGGCTGCGCATCGAGGCAAAGACGAACAACCTGGAGGCGCGCGTGCAGGCGCTGCGCCAGATCCTGCGGGAGCTCGCGTGATCGATCTCGTCATCCAGGCGCGCGATCTGCCGACCGCCGCCGTCGACGCCTTCCGCGCGGCGATCCCTGCGCGGCGTGTGCAGCGCCGCCTTAACAGCGCGCGCCTGCAGGATGTGCAGGATGACGCCGAGACCCGCCGCGTCGCGCAGGCGCTCGGCCAGTATTTTCGCTGCGACTGGGCCTTCGTGCCGGCGACGCTGCGGCTCGCGGACTTCCGGCTGCTCGCGCTCGACATGGACTCCACCCTGATCGACATCGAAAGCCTGGACGAGCTGGCGGCCCTGGCCGGCAAGGGTCCGCAGGTGGCGGCGATCACCGAGGCGGCGATGCGCGGCGAGATCGCCGACTACGCGGAGAGTCTGCGCCGCCGCGTGGCGCTGCTGGCCGGCGTGGAAGCCGCGCTGCTGGAGCGCGTCTACGCGGAGCGGCTGCGGTTGAACGAAGGCGCGGAGACGCTGCTGCGCACCAGCCGCGAGGCCGGCCTGAAGACGCTGCTGGTGACGGGCGGCTTCACTTTCTTCACCGAGCGCATGCGCGCGCGGCTCGGTTTCGACTTCACCCGCGCCAATGAACTGCACATCGTCGGGGGCCGTCTCACGGGCGAGGTCACCGGCCCGGACGGCGGCCCCATCGTGGATGCGGCTGGCAAGGCACAGGCGTTACGCGAGGCGTGTGCCGCGGTCGGCTGCGCCTGCACGCAGGCGATTGCGGTCGGCGATGGCGCCAACGACCTGGCGATGATGAAACTGGCCGGCGTGTCGGTCGCCTTCCGCGCCAAGCCGCTCGTGCGCGCGCAGGCGAGCTACGCGCTCGACCATGCGCCGCTGTCAGGCGTGCTCACCCTGTTTGCCGACACCGCCTGAGGCGCTGCGGTGTCGGCGAGCACCGCGTGCAGGTCGTGCGTGTCGCTGTCCGTGACGCGCACGTCGAAAAACTCGCCCACCCGCAGCCGCGCATCGGCCGCCACGTACACCACGCCGTCGATTTCCGGCGCATCGGCGCTGGAACGCGCCACCGCGCCTTGCGGTCCGACCGCATCGACCAGCACGCGCTGCCGGCTGCCGACCTTGCGGCGCAGCCGGGCGCGCGAAATGTCTTCCTGCACCTGCATGAGCCGCGCCCGGCGTTCCTCGCGTACCGCCTCCGGCAGCGCACCCGGCAGGTCGTTGGCGGCGGCGCCCTGCACTGGCGAGTAGGCGAAGCAGCCCACGCGGTCCAGTTGCGCCGCGCGCAGGAAATCGAGCAGGTACTCGAACTCCGATTCCGTCTCGCCGGGGAAGCCGGCGATGAACGTGGAGCGGATGGTCAGCTCGGGGCAGGCCGCGCGCCAGGCGCGGATGCGCTCCAGGTTGCGCTCGCCGGCCGCCGGCCGCTTCATGCGTTTCAGCACTGCCGGATGCGCGTGCTGCAGCGGCACGTCCAGGTACGGCAAAACCCGCCCCTCAGCCATCAGCGGCAGCACCTCGTCGACGTGCGGATAGGGGTACACGTAGTGCAGCCGGATCCAGACGCCGAGCCGCCCCAGCTCGCGCACCAGATCGACAAACCGCGACCGCACCGGCCGGCCGCCGACGAAATCGGTGCGGAAGCGCAGATCGACGCCGTAGGCGCTGGTGTCCTGCGCGATGACCAGGATTTCCTTGACGCCCTGCCGCACCAGGTTCTCCGCTTCCCGCATCACCTCGCCGATCGGACGCGAAACGAGGTCGCCGCGCAGCGCCGGAATGATGCAGAACGTGCAGCGGTGATTGCAGCCCTCGGCGATCTTTAAGTACGCATAATGGCGCGGCGTCAGTTTCACGCCGGCCGGCGGCACCAGGTCCGTGAACGGGTCGTGCGGTTTAGGCAGATGGGCATGGATGTGCCGCATCACCTCCTCGGCCGCGTGCGGGCCGGTCACCGCCAGCACGCGTGGATGCAGCTTGCGCACCAGGTTCTCGCCGCCTTCCGTCTTCGCGCCCAGGCAGCCGGTGACGATCACCTTGCCGTTTTCGGCCAGCGCCTCGCCGATTGCCTCCAGCGACTCGGCCACCGCGCTGTCGATGAAACCGCAGGTATTGACCACGACCAGGTCCGCCTCTGCGTAGCTGCCGCTGATGGCATAGCCCTCGGCCCGCAGTTGCGTGACGATGCGCTCGCTGTCCACCAGCGCTTTCGGGCAGCCGAGCGAGACGAAACCCACCGCCGGCGGCCGGCGGCGCGCCGCCGCCGAGCGCGCCTGCCGCGCAGTCTTGGTCGCGATCATGCCGGCGGCGGCGCTACTTCTTGCCGCCGTTGTCGTTGCCGGTCGGCGCCCCGAACGGGAAGGCGCTGAACATCGAGCGCGCCTGGTTCTGCATGTTCTCCTGCATCTGCACGAACAGGTTCTTCGACTGCTCGATGTAGTTGGCCATCATCGACTGGATCATCGGCGCCTGCATGTTGACGAACTGCGCCCACATCTCCGGACCGATCTTGTTGCTGTCGTAGAAGGCCTTGCTCTGCTCCTGCAGCTTTTTCTGGATGTCGATGAAGGCCTGCACGTTCTTCTCCAGGTACGACCCCATGATGCCCTGCATCGCATTGCCGTAGCTGCGGATGATCTGCGCCAGCACCGGCGGCGTGAACATCGGCATGCCGCTTTGTTCCTCCTCCAGGATGATCTGCAGCAGGATCTGGCGGGTCAGGTCCTCGCCGCTCTTGGCGTCGACCACCTGGAATTCTTCCTGGTCGAGCACCAACTGCTTGACATCGGCCAGCGTGATGTAGGTACTGGTCTGCGTGTCGTACAGGCGGCGGTTCGGGTATTTCTTGATCAGGCGCGGATTGGCCATCGAGTGTCACCTTGGGCGCGCCGCGCGGCTGCGCAGCGTCCGTGAATATGCGAAGATGCCGAGGATTCTATCCCGCCCGTTGGGGATGCCTTGCGGATGAAAAGCGACCGTCGGTCGTCCCGGCCCAGGGCGCCGCTTTGCATGCGGCGCCCGTTCGCGCGGCGGCGGACACACGCAGGTGTGTCCGCCGAAACCCCGCGCTCACCCCATGTGAAGGCCGCCGTTGATCGGGAAGTCGGCGCCGGTGGCAAAGGCCGCATCGTCGGTGGTCAGCCAGCCGACGATAGAGGCGATTTCCTCGGCCCGCCCGAGGCGCCTGACCGGGATGCTCTGGATGATCTTCTCGCGTACGTCCTCCCGCACCGCCATCACCATGTCGGTGGCGATGTAGCCTGGCGACACCGTGTTGACGGTCACGCCCTTGCTGGCCACTTCCTGGGCGAGCGCCATCGTGAAGCCGTGCATGCCGGCCTTGGCGGCCGAATAGTTGGTCTGGCCGAACTGCCCTTTCTCGCCATTGACCGACGAGATGTTGATGATGCGGCCCCAGCCCTTGTCCAGCATGCCGTCGATCACCTGCTTGGTGACGTTGAAGACGCTGTTCAGGTTGGTGTCGATCACCAGCCGCCAGTCCTGCAACGTCATCTTGCGGAACACG
>JANWUU010000047.1 GCA_025057735.1 Burkholderiaceae bacterium | reverse complement strand
GGCGACACTGCGGCGGTCCTGCTCGGACAGCGTGGCCGCAAAGCCGGCCATCACCGCGTTTTCGCGCGCCGCCGTTTTCGCCTTCGGCTGCACCGTGTAATCGACCAACTGTTTGTGCAGGTACTCCGCGTGCTGGCCGGCGAGCTTCGGATTGGCCGCGATGACCGAATTGCCGTCGGCGCCGTGGCAGGCGGCGCACACCTGCGAGGCGATCTGCTGGCCGCGGTTCAAGTCGGGGGCCGGCTTGGTTTCCTGCGCAGTGGCGCTCACAGCGGTGGCCGTCGCGGCGATCGCCACCGCGCGTAGAGTCCTTGCGATCATCGGGGAACCTTCGTTGCTTTTCGTGATGGCTGCCGCGGCGGCGCCCTCGGCGCCCGCGCTTCGCCACGCCGCATAGCCGGGCGTGGGCGACTGACCCGCGTATTCTACCCGGCCCTCCCACGCCAGCCGCCCGCCGATGATCCTGTTCGAGACCACCCGGTTCGTCACCTCGGTCGCGGCGCTGCCGGACCTGGCGCGAGCGCCGCTGGCTCCGCTGCCGGAGGTCGCCGTGGTCGGCCGCTCCAACGCCGGCAAGTCCACCCTGATCAACGCGTTGGCCAATCAGCGTCAGCTTGCACGCGCCAGCAAGACGCCGGGACGCACGCAGTTGCTGAATTTCTTCGAGGTCGCGCGGCGCGAGGACGACGCGCGACGCCCCGGTGCGTATCTGGTGGACCTTCCGGGCTACGGCTTCGCACGCGCCGATCCTGCGCGGCGCGCCGCGTGGGACGACCTGGCCGGCGGCTACCTGCGCACCCGCCGGGATCTGGCTGGGGTGGTGTTGGTGATGGACGCGCGCCGGCCTCTTTTGCCGGTGGACGAAGCGCTGCTCGCCTGGCTGGCGCAGCGCGACGGGCCGCCGGTGCGGTTGCTGTTCGTGCTGACGAAGTCGGACCAGTTGCGGCGCGCCGAGCGCACCGAAGCGCTACGCTTGGTGCAGAACCGATCCGCGGGTCTGCCGCAGCCTGCGCCCGCGTTGTTGTTCTCCGCCCTCACGGGCGAGGGACTGCAGAGCCTGCGCGCCGAGGTCGGCGCATTAATGGAACCTGCCCCACACGACGACGCGCCCCTATCATTGGCAAAGAAAAGCCCCGGGTAACCGGGGCCGAAAGCCTTTGCTAAGGCACCGCCCAGGGAGGAAGGGCGGAGGTGCCGGCAGGGGCCGGCACCCGGAGGCGGAACATAACCAAGCGGGCTCGCGCCTGCCGACTTGGGACTATCCCGTATGACTGACTTCCGGCTTCTCGGCAGTTTTCCCGCGGTGCGGATGCGCCGCATGCGGCGCGACGATTTCTCGCGCCGACTGATGCGCGAGCATCGCCTGAGCGTCGATGACCTGATCTATCCGGTCTTCGTCCTCGACGGTCGGAACCGGCGCGAGGCGGTGGCATCGATGCCCGGCGTCGAACGGCTGTCGGTCGATCAGTTGCTGCCGGTGGCCGAGGAGTGCGTGACGCTGGGTATTCCGGTGCTGGCCCTCTTCCCCGTGATCGATGCCCATTTGAAATCGCCCGATGGCCGCGAGGCGACGAATCCGCACGGCCTGGTGCCGCGAGCGGTGCGCGAGCTCAAGGACCGCTTTCCGGAGCTCGGGCTGCTGACCGACGTCGCGCTCGACCCCTACACGACGCACGGCCAGGACGGCGTCATCGACGAGGCGGGTTACGTCCTGAACGACGAGACCATCGAAATCCTGAAGCAGCAGGCGCTGGTGCAGGCCGAAGCGGGGGTGGACATCGTGGCGCCGAGCGACATGATGGACGGCCGCATCGGCGCCATCCGCACGGCGCTGGAGGATGCCGGCCACATCCATACCCGCATCATGGCGTATGCGGCCAAGTACGCGAGCAGCTTCTACGGGCCGTTTCGCGACGCGGTCGGCTCGAAGGCCAACCTCGGCCGCGGCAGCAAAGCGCAGTATCAGATGGATCCGGCCAACAGCGACGAGGCGCTGTGGGAGGTGGCGCTCGACCTCTCGGAGGGCGCCGACATGGTGATGGTGAAGCCCGGCATGCCGTACCTGGACATCGTGCGGCGCGTGAAGGACACGTTCCGGGCGCCGACCTTCGCCTACCAGGTCAGCGGCGAGTACGCGATGCTGATGGCGGCGATCGGCAACGGCTGGCTGGAGGAGGAGAAAGCCATCCTGGAGGCGCTGCTCGCCTTCAAGCGCGCCGGCGCCGACGGGGTGCTGACGTACTTCGCGCTGCGGGCGGCGCGCTGGCTGGCACAGCGCCGCTAGACCGCGATGGAGCTGCTGCACATCGCGTCGCAGCAGGTGACGCGACTGCCAGACCTGCCGGCTGCACCTGCCGCCGACGGGTTCTACTGGCTCGACCTGACGCAAGAGGAGCTGGCCGCCGATCAGGCGCGCTGGCAGGAGGCAATCTCCGCCTTGACCGGCGCGCGCCTGTTCGATCTGCACCTGCGCGACGCGCTCAACCCGCAGCAGCCGTCGTTCTTCGACGGTACGCGCGACTACGACATGCTGGTGTTCCGACGGCTGGCGCCGGCCGAGGCGCCGCCCCTGGCGGAGGTCGACGGCGCGCGCGGCGCGCGGGGACGGGCGCGCCGGCTGCAGGAAATCGTCACCCGACCGGTGACGTTTTTCGTCTTCGACCGGCTGCTGATCACCGTCGGCGAACGGCCGTCGCGCACGATCGAGCAGGTGCGGCAGCGGCTGCTGGCGCCGCGGGCGCGGGCCGCCGAAGGCGATGCGATGGTCGCGCGACTGCCGCAGCGCGCCGACGAACTGATGCTGCGGGTGCTGACTGGCATGGTCGACCGCTATCTGGAGCTGCGGCAGCCGCTGACCGAGCGGCTGGACCGCTGGCAGCGCGAGTTGCTCGACCCGCGCCGTCCGTTCTCCAATTGGGCCCTGCTGCTGCAGGCGCGGCTGGAGCTGCGCAAACTGGAGAACCTGTGCGAGGAGCAGGAGGATGCGCTACGCCGGCTGCGCGACAGTTACCTGGAGGAAACGCCGGCGCCGCAAGTCAGCGACGCCTATCGGGTGCGCCTGGCCGACGTGCTCGATCACGTACGGCGCGTGCTGACGCATGCGCAGCGGCTGGAAAACGCGCTGGAGACCGCCGTCCAGCTGCATTTTTCCGCGATGGCGCACCGGACCAACCAGGTGATGCGGCTGCTGACGGTGATCACTGCGGTGTTCGCGCCGCTGAACCTGATCACCGGCATCTTCGGCATGAACTTCGAATCGATGCCGCTGGTGGCGCGCGCCGACGGCTTCTGGCTGACGCTGGCGGCGATGGTCGCCACCGCCGCCCTGCTGCTGCTCATCTTCTGGACCCAGCGGCTGCTGTCGGACCGCCCGCTGCGGCTGCGCCGCCGCGCGGCACGTACCGCCGGCGAACGCTGAACGGAAGAACGGCTGCGCCTCAGGCGGCGGCGCGAGCGGCGAGCAGGTCGAAATGCCGCGAATAGCGCGCCGGCACGTCGTCCACGGCCAGCCACAAGAGGAAATCCGCCGTGTTGAAGTCCGGGTCCCAGGCCGGCTCGCCACAGACGCGCGCGCCCAGGCGCAGATACCCTTCGATGAGCGGCGGAATCGCCGCCGCCGCAGCACGCTCGCAGCGCGCGTGGGCGAAGGGCTGACGCGGCTGCACGCGCAGCGCGGGCGGCACCAGATGCTTCTGCAGGGCGTCGCGCACCGCCGCCGCGTGGGCCGTGCCGGCCGCCAGCGGCACGCTCGCGCAGCCGATCAGATGTCGGTAGCCGCCGGCGCGCAGATAGCGCGCCAATCCGGCCCACAGCAGCATCAACGCGGCACCGCCGCGGTAATCGCGATGCACGCAGGAGCGGCCGACCTCGACCGCCAGCGGCAGGATGTCGCGCAGCGGCGTCAGATCGAACTCGACTTCCGAGTAGCGACGGCCGCAGGCGCGCGCGCGCTCCGGCGGCAGGATGCGGTAGGTCGCCACCGCCTGCAGCGTACGCGCGTCGCGCACGATCAGGTGGTCGCACCAGCGGTCGAACTCGTCGGCGTCCAATCCGGCCCGCGCCGAATCGATCCGAGCGCCAAGTTCCTCCGCGAAGACCTCGTAGCGCAGGCGCTGCGCATCCTCCACCTCGGCCGCCGTGCGCGCGATCGACAGCGTCAGCCGGTGCGACCGCTCGGCGGCGCAGGCATCAAGGGGCGAACGTGCAAGCGTGGCGCTGTGCATCGGCATTCCAGGCAGATGGCAATGCGATGACCTTAGGCGGCCCAGATGGCGTGCCGATGAACGCGCGCTGACCGCGCGATGACAGGGCGCGCCTCAGCGGCCGTCGGCCGCGCCGCTGCCGGCTGCGACCGGCGCCAGCGCGGCGA
>JANWUU010000046.1 GCA_025057735.1 Burkholderiaceae bacterium | reverse complement strand
CGCAGCTCGTTGGCCAGTTCGCGCTCGGCGCGCACATTGCCCTCGGCACGCGCCAAGCGCACGCCCAGCCACAGCACCTCCGCCGTCGCCTCGGGTCCGCGCGGCAGCAGCCCGTAGTAGAAGCGCGCGCGCTCCAGCTCGCGCAGGCTCAGGTAGAGCCGCGCCAGGTGGAATTTCGTCACCGGGTTGGCGGCGTCGAGCTCGAAGGAGCGGCGCAGGAATTCCTCCGCCGCCTTGTTGTCGCCGATTCGCATCGAACAGATGCCGGCGTTGCGCAGCGGCATCGCCGGCGTCGCGTAGATGCGGCTGGCGGCCGCACGGCGAAAATAGGCGATCGCCTCGCGCTCGCGGCCGCTCTGGCAGAGGAACCAGCCGTAATTGTTCTGGATCTCGGCACTGTCGGCATCCAAGCGCAGTGCACGTTGGAAACTGGCCTCCGCCTCGCCGTGCTTGCCCAGATCCATGTTGATCAGCCCGAGCAGGTTGTAGGCGTCGGCGTAATCCGGGTCGAGTTGCAACGCGCGCTGGATCTCCTCCAGCGCGATGTTGAATTGCCCTTTCTGGTAGTAGGTCGCCGCCAGTTGGAGCCGGATCGCGGCCCGTTTGCGTGCATCGGCTTCGGCCGCCGCGCCGGCAGTCTGCGTGGAGGCCACCGGCTGGCTGTTGACCACGGTCGTCGTCGTGCACCCGGCCAACCAACAGGCGCCCATGCTCAGCACGGCGTACAGCCACAGCCGGCCCATCGCCAACCTCAGACGGCTGCCACGAGCGGCGGCAAGCGGTCGGCCCGCGTGCGCCGACGCGTGCGGTCCTGCACTGCGCCGGCCAGTTGCCCGCAGGCGGCGTCGATGTCGTCGCCGCGCGTGCGGCGCGTGGTCGTCACAATGCCCGCCTCCGTCAGGATCTGCGCGAAGGCGCGAATGCGCTGCGGACTGGAGCGCCGCCACGCCGAGCCCGGGAACGGATTGAACGGAATCAGGTTGAACTTGCACGGAACATCGGCCACCAGCGCGATCAGCGCGCGCGCGTGCTCGTCGCGATCGTTGATGCCGTCCAGCATCACGTACTCGAACGTGATGAAGTCGCGCGGCGCCGCCCGCAGGTAACGCCGGCACGCCGCCATCAGCTCGCGCAGCGGATGCTTGCGGTTCAGCGGCACCAGCCGGTCGCGCAGTTCGTCGTTCGGCGCATGCAGCGACACCGCCAGCGCCACGGGACACAGTTCGGCCAGCTTGTCCATCTGCCGCACCAGCCCGCTGGTGGATACCGTCACGCGCCGGCGCGACAGACCGTAGCCGTGGTCGTCCAGCATCAGCCGCAACGCCGGGACGACGGCATCCAGGTTCTGCAGCGGTTCGCCCATGCCCATCAGCACGACGTTCGAAATTGCGCGCTCGCCGTCGGCCCGCCGCAGCGCGTGCTCGGCCAGCCACAACTGCCCGACGATTTCCGCCGTCGTCAGGTTGCGGCTGAAGCCCTGCGCCCCGGTGGCGCAGAAGGCACAGCCCATCGCGCACCCGGCCTGGGTCGAAACGCACAGCGTGCCGCGGTCGTCCTCCGGAATGAACACCGCCTCGACCGCGTTGCCGCCACCAACGTCCAGCAGCCACTTGCGGGTACCGTCGGCCGCGGTCGTGTCGCGCAGCACGGCGGGGGCGACGATTTCCGCCCGTTGCGCGAGTTTGCCGCGCAGCGATTTGGCGAGATCCGTCATCGCGTCGAAACTGCCGGCGCCGCGCTGATGGATCCAGCGCGCGAGCTGGCGGGCGCGGAACGGCTTTTCGTCCAGGAAGGCGACGAAGGCCGTCAGCGCCTGCAGGTCCAGCCCGAGCAGATTGACGCGGCTCATCGCGCTAGCGCGAATGAATGTCCATCGCCGGAAAGAAAAAGGCGATCTCGGTACGCGCGGTCTCGGGGCCGTCCGAGCCGTGCACCGCGTTGGCATCGATACTGTCGGCGAAATCGGCGCGGATCGTCCCCGGTGCGGCTTTCTTCGGATCGGTCGCGCCCATCAGCTCGCGGTTGCGCGCGATCGCGTTTTCGCCCTCCAGGACCTGCACCATGACCGGGCCCGACACCATGAAGTCCACCAGGGCCTTGAAAAACGGCCGCTCCCGGTGCACGGCGTAGAAGGCCTCGGCCTCGGCGCGCGACAGATGCAGCATGCGCGCGGCGACGATCTTCAGCCCCGCCTGCTCGAAGCGCGCGTAGATCTGCCCGATCACGTTCTTCGCCACGGCATCGGGTTTGATGATCGATAGGGTTCGTTCGGTTGCCATCGAGTCGTCCGTCGTGCCGGTGCCGTCGCCGGCGCCCCGAGGCTGCGGCGCGCACCGAAAAATCCAATCGATTGAAGGCTTTGAGAAAGCTTCTCATGTTATCACGCAGCACTGTCGCGGCAGCCCTCGCCCGCGGTCAGCAGCGCGATCGA